>NZ_JBKFAX010000007.1:0-279313 GCF_053345865.1 Mycobacterium sp. C31M
GCATCAGCCCGGCGCTCACGGCGGGTGCGGGGATCATTCGCACAGACCGTCGCGGCGAGATCGTCGAGACGCTGCTCGAGAATCTTGCGGTCGGTGACCCGCAGCCGCCCCCAGAACGAACTCACCCCATTGGGGTCGTCCTTGTCATCGAACTCGATGTAGCAGTCCTTGGCGGTCGGATCAGACCGGATCACCGCGTCCGGATCGAACTTCTCGACCCAGAGATCCACCGCGTCGACCAGACCCTTCTCGGATTTGGTGCCGTAGTTGGCGGCCTCGCGGGCGATGGCGGCATCGATGAGCGCCATCGCGTCGGGATCCTCGACGAGGCGGGTGCGCCAGGTGATCGCATCGACCACCGTCGCCGAGACCTCACCGCGCGCGAAGACCGCCGCGGTGCGGGGCAGCCGATTGCGCAGTGCGACCGCGATGCGCATCTGTTTGGATGCCGCCGTCGGCCCCAGGTTGCAGGCCGCACTGATATCGGCCTTGGCCACTGCCCAGCCATCGATCAGCCGATATGCGATCTCGTCGTCCTCGTCATCACACTGTCGGGCAGTCACTTCGCCGATCAACGCGAGCCGACGGGCCGCGACTGCGGACTCGCACCGGGTCGTGGCCGCGACGGCGGTGGTGAGCATCGCATCACTCATCACCGCCAGCGCGGCCGGACTCGGCACTTCGAACATATGTGCAATCTACGCCGCGGCACCGACATCCGAGCCCGTCATCCACAGGCCAGGATTCATCCACAGATACCGAAAAAGCATTGGCGGACAGCCGATCCGAAGAGTACAAGCGCGCCTCAGCGCCTGCGCAGCACCATCACGTTGTCGGTCAGGTGCCCGGTCTGCCCATCGGGCCCGACCGCCTCACGAGCGACGGCCTCGACACGTACCCGCTCCCACTCGTCCCCGAGATCCAGCCCGGCCACCACTTCCTCGGCAGACGGGAACTCGACATGGCGGTGGTTGGACCAGGGCGGCGCCTCGCCGTGGTCGACGATCAGCAGCGTGCCGCCCGGCGTCACCGCCTCGGCGGCGCGGCGCAGCACCCGCACGCGATCCATCGGCAGCTTCGAATGCAGGAACTGCGCCGACACCAGGTCGAACTGCCCGTCCGGGAAAGTCTCCTCCAGATCGTGGTGCTGAAAATCGATGTGGCTCAGCAACTCCCCCGCATCCTCGGTGGCACGCTGCAGCGCGACATCGGACACATCCGTGGCGACCACCGACCACCCTCGGGCAGCCAGCCACATGGCGTCGGCCCCCTCCCCACAGCCGAGATCCAAGGCCCGGCCCGGTGAAAGCCCTTCTGCCACCTCGGCCACCCGCGCGTTGACGCGACCACTCCAGATCCGGTCGGCTCGGCCGTAGTGCGCATTCCAATGGTCCTGGGTCTGCGGGGTCGGCCACGGCGGCACCGGTAGGCCGACATCGTCGCCGAGCAGACTCTGCACCACGGCGGCGGCCGCCATCGATCCACTCGCCACCGCGGCGGCCACCTGCGGCATCTGCACGCTGACGTCGCCGGCGGCGAATACATTCGGCACGGTGGTGCGCTGGAACTGGTCCACGACAATGGCGTCCGCCGCCACCGGACTCGCCGGCGCGAAGTCAACCCCCAGGTGCGCGGCCAAGTGCGAACGCTGATGCAGTGTCGCGGCCACCAGCGCACCGCGGCGCGCCAGCGGTTCGCCCGATGCGAACCTGATCTCGACCAATTCACCTTTCTCCGAGTGGAATTCGGTTACCATCCGGTCGTCGACACGGAGCCCCTCGACTGCCGGGGCGGTACCACCGTTGGTCAGCAGGACGATATCGTCGGTCCAGCCGCGCAGCATCAGCGCCATGTGCACCGCTCGATCGCCATCGGCCAGCACCGCCAGCGGCTGGTCACGCACCTCCCATCCGTGGCAGAAGGGGCAGTGGAACACCGACCCACCCCACAACTGCGCCAGCCCGGGGATCTGCGGCGGCCGGTACTCCATCCCGGTCGCCAGCAGGATCCGCCGGGTACGCACGGACTCCCCGTCGACATCGAGCACGAGGCCCCCGTCATGATGGGAAGCGTCCGTCACGCGCCCCTTCCGGAACTGCACACTCGGATACTTCGCCAGTTCCTCGCCACCCATCGAGTACAGCTCGGCGGGCGGTCGACCATCATGTCCCAGCAGCCCCCCGACACCGTGCGCCGCCAGGTTGCTCTGCTCGCCGGCATCGATGACCAGTGTCTTCCGACGTGCCCGGCCCAGAACCAGCGCCGCACTCAGGCCGGCGGCACCGCCGCCGACGACCACACAATCCCATTGCGTATCCATGCCATCGAGCTTGCCGACGGCCGGTCAGAATGCCAAGCTGGTTTGCCATGGAGGCAAATCAACAGAGCGTCGACGACACCGTCCGTAAGCGACTGCGCGACCTGCGCACCCAGCAGGGCCTGACCCTGCAGGATGTGGCGGCCCGGGCCGCCATCGACGTATCCACGTTGAGCCGACTGGAATCCGGCAAACGACGATTGGCCCTGGATCATCTGCCCCGGCTGGCGAGTGCGCTGGCGGTCACCACCGACGAACTGCTACGCGAACCCGAATCCGCCGATCCCCGGGTCCGCGCCAGTTCACAGACCCGGCACGGGGTCACCTACTGGCCGCTGACCCGGCAGGGCCCGGTCGGCGGCAGGCACACCTACAAGGTGCGGGTCAGCCCCCGCCGCAACACTCCCCCCGCCGAGTTGCCGACGCATGAGGGCCAGGACTGGATGTACGTGCTGTCCGGAAAGCTGCGGCTCATTCTGGGCGAACGCGACTTCACCATCAAACCCGGTGAGGCCGTGGAGTTCTCGACCTGGACACCGCACTGGTTCGGCACCGTGGACGGACCCGTCGAAGCCATCATGATCTTCGACGTCCACGGCGAACGGCTACACCTGCACAGCTAGAGATACGACGTCTGGTTCACCAGTCGCACCGAGGCCAGCCCGTCCGGATAGAACTCGGCGATACTGAGCGACGCCAGATCCAGGTGCAGCCGGTACAGGATGCCGGCATTGCCGTCGAGCGCCAGTCGCAGCATCGTCTTGATGGGCGTCACATGCGACACCACCAGCACCGTCGTCCCGGCGTACTCGGCGACGATCCGGTTGCGGGCGGCGCGCACCCGATCGGCGACCGCATCGAAGCTCTCACCATCCGGTGGCGTCACACTGGTGTCACGTAACCAACGCCGATGCAGATCCGGATCCCGTTGCGCCGCTTCGGTGAACGTCAGCCCTTCCCAGGACCCGAAGTCGGTTTCGATCAATCCGTCGTCGGTCGTCACGTCCAGACCGAGTTCCTTGGCCGCGGCCGCGGCGGTCTGCTGTGCCCGCTGCAGCGGCGAGGACAACACCGCTCCGATACCACCCTGGGCACCGAGATACCGTGCCGCCGCCTCGGCCTGACTGCGGCCCAGCTCGGTCAACGCAGGATTGCCCCGGCCCGAATACCGGCGTTCGATGGACAGTTCGGTCTGACCGTGCCGCAGCAGCAACATCCGGGTCGGCTCGCCCCGGGCACCGCTCCAGCCCGGTGACGATGCGGGCACCGGCGCCGAGTCTGCGTTGTCCATGGCCGCGTTGTCCATGGCCGCGTTGTCCATGGCCGCGTTGTCCATGGCCTCGTTGGCCAACCGGTCGGCATGCGAATTCTGTTCCCGCGGAATCCATCCGTATTCGACCGGCCCGATCCGACGCGCCAGCGCGGTGGCCTCACGATGCAGTTCCAGCAGGTCGGGATGTTTGACCCGCCAGCGGCCCGACATCTGTTCGACCACCAGCTTGGAGTCCATGAACACCACCGCTTCGGTGGCATCGATTTCGGTCGCGGCCGTCAGACCCGCTATCAGACCCCGGTATTCGGCGACATTGTTGGTCGCCACGCCGATGGACTCGCGTCGCTCGGCGAGCACCGTCGAACGGTCTGCGCTGAACACCACGGCGCCGTACCCGGCCGGCCCCGGGTTGCCACGCGAACCACCGTCGGCCTCGACGACGACCTTCACTGCCGGAACCGCAGCAGGATCGCGCCGCATTCGGGGCAGCGCACCACGTCATCGTCGGCGGCCGCGGTGATCCTGGCGATCTCGCCGCGGTCGATCTCGATCCGGCACGCACCGCACCGGCGTCCCTGCAAAAGCCCGGCGCCCGCTCCGCCACCGGCACGCACCTTGTCGTACAACGCCACCAGGTCGGCATCCAACAGCGACACGAGTTCAGCGCGCCGGGTGCCCGAAACCTGCCGGATGTTGTCGATGTCCACCAGCGCCGCATCACGCGCCAGTTGCGCGGCCGACAGCGCGTTCTGCAGGGTGTCGATCCGGGTCAGATCGTCGGACTGCTTGCGCTGCAACTCTTCCCGACGTTCCATGATCTCCAGCAGTGACTCCTCCAGCGACGCCTGCCGACGCTCCAGAGTCTCCAGTTCGTGCTGCAGTTCGGTGAGCTGTTTGGCGTTCACCGTGCCGCCCTGCAGCAGCGCGCGGTCACGGTCCTCACGCTGGCGCACCGAGTCGATCTCGCTCTCCAGCTTGGCGATCTGACCGTCGAAGTCCTCCAGTGCGATGCCCACGACCGCCAACTGGTCGTTGGCGACCCGGTGCTCGTCGGCCACCCGCTCGAACTCCTGCTGCTCGGCCAGATTCTTGGCGCGATGCTCGACGCGGCGCATCTCGGCGTCGAGTTCGACCAGATCCAGAAGCGAACGCTGCTGGGTGACTGCGGCTTTCATGTTTGACGTCCTCCATCGATATTCCATGGATCGGTGCGTACGGTACTCACCCGCACCGGTAGTTCGGTCCCGAATCGTTCGCTCAGCAGCGCCGCAGCCTGATGGCACCACGGGTACTCGCTGGCCCAGTGCGCAACGTCGACGAGCGCGACATCGGAGACCCGGCCGTGTTCGTCGGCCGGATGGTGCCGCAGATCGGCGGTCACATAGGCGTCGACGCCGGACCGGGCCACCGTCGCCAGCAGCGAGTCCCCGGCGCCCCCACACACCGCCACCCGGGAGACCACCGCCTCGGCATCCCCGGCCCCCCGTACCCCCCAGGTGGTCGCGGGTAGCGCCCCTTGTACCCGAGAGACGAAGGCCGCCAACGGTTCCGGTTGCGGCAAGGAACAGATGCGCCCGATCCCCACGCCGGCGGGCAACGGTGCGAGGGCGAACACGTCGAACGCGGGCTCCTCGTACGGATGGCCGGCCCGCAGCGCGGCGAGGACCCGGGCGCGCAGCCGGGCCGGCGCGATCACCTCGATACGATCCTCGGTGACACGCTCGACCGTGCCCACCGACCCGATCGTCGGGGTCGCACCGTCATGCGGCAAGAACTGGCCCGTGCCGGCCACACTCCAACTGCAGCACGAATAGTCCCCGATCTGCCCGGCGCCCGCGGCGAACAGCGAATCCCGCAGCGGCCCGGCGTGATCGGCAGGCACGAACACGACCCATTTGTCCAGATCGGGCCCGGACGGCACCGGCGAGAGCACGTCCTCGACCAGCAGACCCAATGTGTCGGCCAGGGCGTCGGACACACCGGGCGAGGCCGAGTCGGCGTTGGTGTGCGCGGTGAACAGCGACCGGCCGCCCCGGATCAGCCGGTGGATCAACGCCCCCTTCGCCGTCGATGCGGCGACGGTGTCCACCCCGCGCAGCAACAACGGGTGGTGCGCCAACAGCAGACCGCCCTCGGGAACCTCGGCGGCCACCGCGTCGGTGGCGTCGACGGCGACCGTGACCGAGGTCACCGGCTCCGACGGATCACCGCACACCAGCCCGACCGAGTCCCAGTCCTGGGCCAACGCGGGCGGATAGGCCGCCTCCAGGACGGCGATCACCTCGGACAGCGGCACGCTCACCGGACCGACAGTAGTGCGCCGACCAGCCACACACGTACATCGGCGACAATGGAGGCGTGACCGTTTCCGAGCCCGATACCGCGACCCGCACTCCACAGCTGGTGCTGTTCGACCTCGATGGCACCCTGACGGACTCCGCCGACGGCATCGTGGCCAGCTTCCGGCACGCGCTGACCGAGGTCGGTGCCGTCGTGCCCGACGGTGACCTGGTCACCAGGATCGTCGGTCCGCCGATGCATCACACCCTGAGCGCGATGGGGCTGGGCGCCCGTGTCGACGAGGCCATCACGGCCTACCGGGCCGACTACACCACCCGCGGTTGGTCGATGAATCGCCTGTTCGACGGCATCCCCGAACTGCTGGCCGACCTGGAACGCGCCGGGGTGCGACTGGCGGTGGCGACCTCCAAGGCGCAGCCGACGGCCCAGCGCATCCTCACCCATTTCGGCTTGGACGGGCACTTCGAGGTGATCGCCGGTGCCAGCCCGGACGGCACCCGCGCCGCCAAGGCCGATGTGGTGGCACACGCCCTGGCCCAGCTCGCGCCGGTGCCCGACCGGGTGCTGATGATCGGTGACCGGTCCCACGATGTCGAGGGCGCGGCCGCCCACGGTATCGAGACCGTGGTGGTGGACTGGGGTTACGGCGGCGCCGACTTCGACGGACCGGACGCGCCGGCTCCGCTGCGCCGGGTGGCGACGATGGCCGAACTGCGGGAGGCCCTCAGTGTCTAGCCTGCATGTGACCTTCGTCTGCTCGGGCAACATCTGCCGCTCGCCGATGGCCGAGAAGATGTTCGCCCACCAGATCGAGCAGCGCGGGCTCGCCGAGCAGGTCCGGGTGACCAGCGCGGGCACCGGGCACTGGCATGTCGGCGACGGCGCAGACCGCCGCACCAACGCCGTGTTGGAGGCGCACGGCTACCCGACCACCCATCGCGCCGCCGAACTCGCCGACGACCATCTGGCCGCCGACATGGTCGTCGCGATGGGCCGCAATCACGCCCGCTTTCTGGCCGAAAAAGGTGTGCCGACAGAGCGGCTGCGGATGATGCGCGCCTTCGATCCGCGCTCGGGTGCGCATGCGCTCGACGTCGAGGATCCGTACTACGGCGGGCCGGAGGATTTCGAGGCGGTCTTCACCGTCATCGAGGCATCGCTGCCGGGTCTGCACGGCTGGGTCGACGAACGGCTGGCTTGTCGATGAGCGCTTGCGCGAAGAGGAGACGACCACGATGAAGCGCTGGGCGTTCCTGTTCCGGCCGCAGTGGCTGGCGCTGTATGTCGTGGTCGCCGCGTTCGCCTGGCTGTGTTTCACGGTGCTGGCGCCGTGGCAGCTGGGCAAGAACACCACCACCTCGCGCGAGAACGCCCAGATCGCATCATCGCTGAACACCGATCCGGTACCGCTGACAGATCTGCTGCCGCAGCAGGATTCGTCATCGCATGAGCATCAGTGGCAGCAGGTGACGGCCACCGGCCATTATCTGCCCGACAAGCAGGTGCTGGCCCGGCTGCGCTCGGTCGACGGGGCACCGGCCTACGAGGTGCTGGTGCCGTTCGTCGTGGACGACGGGCCGACGGTGCTGGTCAACCGGGGCTACGTCAAACCCGAACAGGGCACCGCGGTACCGCCCATCGCGGCGGCGCCCACCGAGACCGTGAGCATCACCGCGCGGCTGCGCGACCCGGAGGGCGTCTATCCCGGCAAGGACCCGTTCATCGCCGAGGGCGCGCAGCAGGTGTACACGATCAATCCCGGCCAGATCACGCAGGTCACCGGGGTGCCGTTGGCCGGTTCGTATCTGCAGCTCGTCGAGGAGCAACCCGGTGTGCTCGGTCCGATCCCGCTGCCCATCCTGGACGCCGGGCCGTTCCTGTCCTACGGCATCCAGTGGATCGCGTTCGGGATCATCGCGCCGATCGGCGTGGGTTACTTCATCCTGGCCGAGGTGAAGATCCGGCGCCGCGAGAAGGCCGCCTCGGCCGCAAGCCGAGAAACCAGCACGGCGGCCACTCCGGAGCCTGCAGCGCCGGTGTCTACCGAGCAGAAACTCGCCGACCGGTACGGCAGGCGAGGATGACCGCCAGCGTCGTCGCACAGGCCTGAACCAGCCGCGACAGCCGGGCACCCCGGCGTAGATCCGCGGCCGTCGGGGCCGGGCCGTCACCGAGCGTCGGCCGCATCTCCAGGCGGTGCGCGTACTGGGTCGGCCCGCCCAGGCGCACCCCCAGCGCACCCGCGAAGGATGCCTCGGCCACCCCGGCGTTCGGGCTGGGATGTTTGGCCGCATCGCGCTGCCAGGCCCGCCAGGCGGCACCCGGCGCCCCCGACACCGCGACGACCACCAGTCCGGTGGCCCGCGCACCGAGGTAGTTGAGCGCATCGTCGAATCGTGCTGCGGCCCAGCCGAACCGCAGATACCGCGGCGACTTGTGTCCGATCATCGCGTCCAGGGTGTTCGCGCCGCGGTACACCAGCAGCCCCGGTACCCCGGCCACCGCTCCCCACAGGATGGGTGCCACCTGCGCATCGGAGGTGTTCTCCGCCACCGATTCCAGTGCGGCGCGGGCCAGCCCGTCGGCGTCCAGCGCCGCCGGATCACGCCCGCACAGCGACGGTAGCAGCCCCCGGGCGCCGGCGATATCGTCACCGTCGAGCAGGTCGGCCAGCTCACCGCCGGTGCGGGCCAGCGAGGTGCCACCGAGCACGACATAGGTGCTCACCGCAGTCACCGCGGCGGTGGCCAGCGGGCCACGTCGGGCGGAGGCGCGCTCCACCAACAGGCCGAACGCGCCGAGCGCACCGAGCAGCACCCCGGTGTGGGCAACACCGGCCACCCGGTCATCGGTGTAGGTACGACGCTCCAGCGCGGCGGCCGCCGAGCCGAACAGGGCGACCGGATGGCCGCGCTGCGGGTCGGTGAAGTACAGATCGGCCAGGTAACCGGCTGCCAGGCCGAAGGCTCGGGCAGGACCTCTGTGCGCAAACACGTCGGGCAGCGTCTCACAAAGTGGTCTACTCGCTTACATGAGGTTGGGTCCACCGCGACGACCTACTCGCGTCGCCGATCTGATCAATCCGGCCGCGGCGCTCGCCCCGGCGGCCAATGTGATCATGCAGCTGTCCTCCCCCGGCGTCGGCCACGGCGTGTTGGAGAGCCCGGTGGACAGCGGAAATGTCTACAAGCATCCGTTCAAGCGGGCCCGCACCACCGGCACATATCTGGCCGCGGCGACCATCGGTACCGATGCGGACCGGGCACTGATCCGTTCCGCCGTGGACGGGGCGCATCGTCACATCAGGTCGGGCCCCGACAGCCCGGTGCGCTACAACGCCTTCGACCCGCGCCTGCAGCTCTGGGTGGCGGCGTGTCTGTATCGGTATTACATCGACCAGCACGAATTCCTGTACGGCCCACTCGACGATGACGCGGCCGACGCGGTGTACCGCGACGCCATCCGGCTGGGCACCACGCTGCAGGTGCGCCCGGAGATGTGGCCGGCCGACCGGGTCGCGTTCGACGAGTTCTGGAAACGCTCGCTGGAGGACCTGCACATCGATGAGCCGGTGCGCAGGCATCTGCACGGCGTGGCCGCACTGACCTTCCTACCCACCCCGCTGCGTCAGCTCGCCGGACCGGTGAACCTGTTTGCCACCACCGGATTTCTTCCCCCGGAGTTCCGCGAGCTGATGCGCCTGCGGTGGACACCGCGTCAGCAACGGGCCTTTGACCTGCTCATCAGGGCGCTCCGGTTGGCTGACCGGGTGGTCCCGCGGGAGGTCTATCTGATGGGTTATCAGCTCTACCTGTGGGATATGCGCAACCGTGCCCGGCGCGGCAGGTGCGTGGTCTGAACAGTTCACAAGGAGGTAGTCCCATGTCCTTCGCAGCACTCAACCATGTGGCGATCACCATCGCCGATATGGACGTCAGCGGACCGTGGTATCGCGCACTGATCGGCTCCGATCCGGTGCTCGACGAGCACACTGAGGCCGAATTCCGCCATCTGGTGTGGGCGCTGGACGGCGGCACGCTGTTCGGCATCCATCAGCACGACCGTGAGATCGAGGCAGGTGGATTCACCGAATTCCGTTGCGGTCTGGACCATGTCGGCTTCGGCGTGGAGAAACGAGCCGATCTGCAGGACTGGGTCCGACGGCTCGACGAGCTCGGCATCGCGCACAGCGGTGTGGTGGACGCGCACTACGGATCGGGGCTGAGCTTCCGCGATCCGGACGGCATCGCACTGGAATTCTTCGCACCACCCGGATGATTCGAGGCTATCGGATACCGGACATCGCGTCACCATGTTCATATCCGACCCATAGAGTCTCGAATATTCTCGTGGGCAATACATTTGAGCTTTCTATGCGTCAGGCCCACCGGCCACGGCTTGCTCATACGGTGAGAGCATCACGTCAGTTCCCACCACTTAGGAGAAGCCATGTCGAACATCACCTTCACCGTCGCCACCATCGCCGTCGCCCTCACCCCGGCCCTACCGCTGGCGGCAAGCGCCGCCGCGGCCGGACCGACCGGCGCGACGGCCGCCGAGACCGTCGAGGACTTGCGTGCCCAGGGGTACAGCGTGCAGGTCAGCGGAGCGACCATGAACGCTCCGCTGCACAGTTGCTCGGTCAACGGGGTACGCGAGATGCGCGGCCTCGGCGCGTCGGTCAACTCCGTCTACGTCGACGTCTCGTGTCCCCTGGAGTACGCCAACGACTGATCAACGGCGTGGGGAAAACCCCCGGTGATCCGTCGGGAATACCGCATGGCATCCGCCTTGTTGAAAGTGGACGATGAATTCAGACGCGAACAGCGTTCGCAGTAAACATATTTCGCACTTCAAGGAAAGAGATATCACGATGCGCAAGATTTTCTCCACCACCGTCATGTCACTCGCCCTGATGGGCGCCGCCGCCACGGTCGCCCCCTTCGCAACGGCGGCACCGGCCGGTCCGCAATCGGCCACCGAAACCGTCAACAACCTTCGCGCACAGGGTTACAACGTGCAGGTCAACGGAACTCGCAACGGTCCGTTGAGCAACTGCTCCGTGGACTCGGTGCGTGGCCCGAGCACCGATCGGCCGGGTGAAACGGTCTACGTCGACCTGTCTTGCCCGTTCGAGTATCAGTACTGACCCCGTTCGGCGCCCGGCCAAGCTGGCCGGGCGCCGTCGGTGTCCGCGGGCCACGAAGCGGGTATCCCCCGCGACATGTTGACCAGAATTGCGCGCACCGCCCTTCAATTCGTCGAAGGCATCGGTGGCGTCATCGGCATCCGGATCGGCACCGAGGAGCCGCTGTACCTGAGTGAAGGGCGCATCGGCCGCGCCGAGATCCGGCGATACGGACCGCGTATCGCCGCGCAGACATCGGTTGCCGGCCATGACCAGGACGCTCGTAGCACCGGGTTCAGGCGACTGGCCGGATACATCTTCGGCGGTAACCACCGTGCGACGCCGACACTCACCGAACAGCGCGGCGAGCAGATCGCGATGACCGCACCGGTTGCCCAGAGCTTCCAGGACGGCAGTTCGGTGATCCGCTTCTATCTGCCGTCCAGATGGTCGATGGACACCCTGCCCGAACCCGATGACAGCTCGATCACCGTGGTCGAGGTGCCGGGTGAACGCTATGCGGTGCTGAGCTTCAGCGGTGACCGCAGCAGCGCGGCAGTCACCGCCAAGTCGGCCGAGTTACTGGCAGAACTTGAAGGCACAGACGGCCAACCCGACGGCGACCCCGTCGCATGGTTCTACGACCCGCCGTGGACGCTACCGTTCCGGCGGCGCAACGAGGTCGCCGTGCGGCTGATTTCCTGAGCCGACTCAGTACTGGTACTCGAACGGGCAGGACAGGTCGACGAAGACCGTCTCACCAGGTCGATCGCTGTTCGGGCCGCGCACGGCGTCGACCGAACAATTGGTCAAGGGGCCATTACGTGTTCCGTTGACCTGCACGTTGTAACCCTGCGCACGAAGGTTGTTGACGGTTTCGGTGGCCGACTGGGGGCCGGCCGGAGCGGCGGAAGCGATCGGTGCGGCCGCCAGCAGCGAAGCCGACACACCGATCAAAGCCGCAGTGGACAAGCGAAGTTTCTGCATGACTGAATGCCTTTCTGGCAGCAGACCACCAGCCGGCAAACGTTTATGGCGTTCCGGTGGTTCCGTCTGCAATTGTGAAATCTGTTCGATATGACTGTCTTTGGCGCGTACTACTGGTTATTGATTTGCATTTCAATCGCTTTCAGGCACGGGACCCGCCTTTCGTGGACCACACCCTTGTCGTCTTTTGACATGTGGACCCCCCAGCGGTATCGCGAAGGGCCCCACACGAGCGACAACAACTCCCGACCGTGGAACATTCCGCATTTATCATCGGACTTCGTGACCGCTGCCACCAGCCGGGTAGCCCTACACCTGACCGGGGGTTATCCCCAAGTAAGGAATGTGCCGACCCGCGCTGCGCGTTAGAGTTTCTGACACGGATCCCGGCCATGCGCCGCCCGGAGTTTTCAGCACTCGATGAAAAGGAAGGTTCGAGAAAATGGCAACACAGAGTTTGGCGCGGCGGCGGGTTTCGGCACTGATCGGCGGTGCCGCCATCATAGCGATGATCGGTTTCACCGCCGCGTGCAGCACGGAAAGCGATCAGCCCGAGGAAACTCCCACCACCACCACGACGGAGCCCTCGCTGACGCCGACCGAGAAGTCGATCAACCCGGGCGGCGGCATCTTCACTCCGCCGGTGACCGCACCGCAGCAGACGGTCGAGGGTCCCAACGACTGACCGATACAACAAACAAGCGGGCGGGTCCGAATCCATTCGGGTCCGCCCGTTTGTTGTCTGCCGGGTTTTACTGGTGGGCGCGGACGGTATCGAACCGCCGACCGCTGGTGTGTAAAACCAGAGCTCTACCACTGAGCTACGCGCCCCGTCGCAGGCACGCTACCCTGCGGTGACCGCCTGCACGAAATCCTCAACCACTCCGCAGCGCTTCCAGGGCACGGCGCCAGTCGGCCGGTTCCCGCGGAACCCCTGGATCCTTCACCTCGGCGAACCGGATCACCCCGTCGGCGTCGATGGCGAAGGTGCCCCGATTCGGGTAGCCGGTGGCGTCGTTGAACACTCCGTACGAGCGGGCCACCGCTCCGTGCGGCCAGAAATCTGACAGCAGCGGGAAGTCGAAACCATGCTCGGCGGCCCAGGTCTTGTGGGTGGGCGGCGGACCGACCGAGATGGCCAGCACCGCGGTGTCGTCGCTCTGGTACTCGGCGAGCCGATCCCGGATCTCCCCGAGTTCCCCCTGACAGATCGGGGTGAAGGCGAGCGGAAAGAAGACCAGCAGCACATTGCGCGGCCGCAACGCCGACAGCGTCACCGGCCGGCCGTTCTGGTCCTTGAGCGTGAAGTCCGGCGCGGTTGTGCCGACCTGGAGCACGAACTACCGCCGGCCGGCGGCCTTGGATTTCGGCTGCACCAGCCTGCTGGCGATCCAGCCACCGAGATTCGCCGAGGAGGTCTGCATCAGACCCGCGGTCGGCGCGGACTCGGCGATTTCGGCGGGCTGCACATGGCCGGGCTGGCCGGTCTTGGGTGTCACCACCCAGATGACGCCGTCATCGGCCAGCGGCGTGATCGCATCCATCAGCCTGTCCACCAGATCACCGTCATCGTCGCGCCACCACAGCAGCACCACGTCGACCACCTCGTCGGAGTCCTCATCGAGCAACTCGCCGCCGCAGGCGTCCTCGATATCAGCCCGGATGTCGTCGTCGGTGTCCTCGTCCCAGCCCAACTCCTGGACGACCTGTTCCTTCACGATGCCCAACTTCTGGGCGTAGTTCGGGTCAGAGTCCTTCCCCGCCGCGACCACCTTCTGTCCTCCTCCAGCTCGTTTGAGTGCGCCTGCGAACTTCTGTGATCCCTATCGTCGCACGTGGTGTGGTGTTACCCACCCGCGTGTACGCAAGTTTCGGGTCAACATCGCGAAAATTCAGTCAATAGGCCGCATCGCACAGATCCAGGGCCAGGGTCCGCGAATCGTTCAGACGGTTGATCGCGTCATTGAACGGAACGGGGCCGATATCGTCCGCGATCGCGGTGGCGACCCCGCGGGCGGCGTCCACCCACCGGGTCAACGCATCACGCAGTTCGGGAGCCAAGGGGTCGGACAAGCTGCCCGAAACCAGGTCGGCGCTGCGGTTGAGCGACTCGATGGCCGGCCCGGCCGAGCTCGCGACGTCGGCACTGGTGTTATACGCGTCGACGTACCCGTTGACGGACGTGATGGCGTCTGCACTGCTGGAGCTCAGCGCCTCGCACGAGGAGTGCACCGCCTCCCGGGTGATCGAGGCCTGCCGCTCGGACTCCCTGGCTCTGGAACTGGCCGCCGATTCGGCGGCAGACGCCGAGACCGAGGCCTGGTAGACCGGCGCGTCGGCGGTGTCGACGGTGGCGGTGCCGGAGACGACGCTGCTGCACCCGACGACGATCATCGCCAGGCAGGCCGGTCCCGCGACGGCGAACGCGGCGATGCGCAGCCGCGTTGGAGCCGCAACGCCCCGCCAACTGGTCAGCATCACCGTCGAACTTACCGGTTGCGCGACCAGATCGCCGGATCATTCGTCGAGGCGACCCCGCACGGTGATGTCGGGCACGATAGGGGCAGGATATGGGATGCCACAAGCAACTAGATCCAGCCATAAAAAGCACCTTCTACAAAGGAGCCGTAGTTGACCACCGAGTTCGCGCGCCAAGATCTGGCCCAAAACTCCGGCACTGCAGGCGAACCCGACCGGGTCCGTGTGATCCGCGAAGGCGTCGCCTCCTATCTGCCCGATATCGATTCCGACGAGACCGCCGAATGGCTGGAGTCTTTCGACCAGTTGGTTGAGCGGTCCGGCCCGGCCCGCGCGCGGTACCTCATGCTGCGGCTGCTGGAGCGCGCCGGTGAGCAGCGCGTCGCCATTCCGGCGTTGACCTCCACCGATTACGTCAACACCATCCCGACCGAGCTGGAGCCCTGGTTCCCCGGCGACGAGGATGTCGAGCGACGGTACCGGGCCTGGATCCGGTGGAACGCCGCGATCATGGTGCACCGGGCGCAGCGCCCGGGAGTCGGTGTGGGCGGCCATATTTCGACCTATGCCTCCTCGGCGTCGCTGTACGAGGTGGGCTTCAACCACTTCTTCCGCGGCAAGGCCCACCCGGGCGGCGGCGACCAGATCTTCATCCAGGGACACGCCTCGCCGGGTGTCTACGCCCGCGCGTTCCTCGAGGGTCGACTGTCCACCGACCAACTGGATGGTTTCCGGCAGGAGCACAGCCACCCCGGCGGCGGCCTGCCCTCCTATCCGCACCCGCGTCTGATGCCGGACTTCTGGGAGTTCCCGACGGTGTCGATGGGCCTGGGCCCGATGAACGCCATCTACCAGGCGCGGTTCAACCACTACCTGCACGACCGCGGCATCAAGGACACCTCCGATCAGCATGTGTGGGCGTTTTTGGGCGACGGCGAGATGGACGAGCCCGAGAGCCGCGGCCTGATCCAGGTCGCCGCCAATGAGGGCCTGGACAACCTGACCTTCGTGGTGAACTGCAACCTGCAGCGCCTGGACGGTCCGGTGCGCGGTAACGGCAAGATCATCCAGGAACTGGAGTCCTTCTTCCGCGGTGCCGGCTGGAACGTCATCAAGGTGGTGTGGGGCCGCGAGTGGGATGCGCTGCTGCACGCCGACCGCGACGGCGCGCTGGTCAACCTGATGAACACCACCCCCGACGGTGACTACCAGACCTACAAGGCCAACGACGGCGCCTACGTGCGTGATCACTTCTTCGGACGCGATCCGCGCACCAAGGCCCTCGTCGACCCGATGACCGACACCGAGATCTGGAATCTCAAGCGCGGCGGGCACGACTACCGCAAGGTCTACGCCGCCTACCGCGCGGCGATGGAACACAAGGGCCAGCCGACGATCATCCTGGCCAAGACCATCAAGGGCTACACGCTGGGCCAGCACTTCGAGGGCCGCAACGCCACCCACCAGATGAAAAAGCTTGCGCTGGAAGACCTCAAGACGTTCCGCGATGTCACCCGAGTGCCGGTCACCGACGCGCAGCTCGAAGAGAATCCGTACCTGCCGCCCTACTACCACCCCGGGCCCAACTCGCCGGAGATCCGCTACCTGCTGGACCGCCGGCGCACGCTCGGCGGGTTCCTGCCCGAGCGCCGCACCAAGTCCAAGACGCTCACGCTGCCGGGTACCGATACGTACAAGGCGCTGAAGAAGGGTTCCGGCAAGCAGCCGGTGGCCACCACCATGGCTACCGTCCGTACCTTCAAGGAACTGTTGCGCGACAAGAACATCGGGTCACGCATCGTGCCGATCATCCCGGACGAGGCTCGCACCTTCGGGATGGACTCCTGGTTCCCGAGCCTGAAGATCTACAACCGCAACGGCCAGCTCTACACCGCGGTGGACTCCGAACTGATGCTGGCCTACAAGGAATCCGAGATCGGCCAGATCCTGCACGAGGGCATCAACGAGGCGGGCTCGACATCGAGCTTCACCGCGGTGGCCACCTCGTATGCCACCCACAACGAGCCGATGATCCCGATCTACATCTTCTACTCGATGTTCGGGTTCCAGCGCACCGGTGACGGGTTCTGGGCGGCGGCCGATCAGATGGCGCGCGGTTTCGTACTCGGCGCCACCGCGGGCCGCACCACGCTGACCGGTGAGGGACTGCAGCACGCCGACGGGCATTCGCTGCTGCTCGCCTCGACCAACCCGGCGGCGGTCACCTACGACCCGGCGTTCGCCTACGAGATCGCGCACATCGTGGAGAGTGGCCTGCAGCGGATGTACGGGGAGAACCCGGAGAACATCTTCTACTACATCACCATCTACAACGAGCCCTACGTGCAGCCGGCCGAGCCGGAGAACTTCGATCCCGAAGGTGTCCTCAAGGGGATGTACCGGTTCCGGGCGTCGGCGGAGAAGCGCAGCAGCACCGCGCAGATCCTGGCTTCGGGTGTCTCGATGCCCGAGGCGCTCAAGGCCGCCGACATGCTGGCCGAGAAGTGGGATGTGGCCGCCGACGTCTGGTCGGTGACCAGCTGGGGTGAGCTCAACCGCGACGGTGTCGAGGTCGAGAAGCAGCGGCTGCGCCATCCCGACCAAGAGGCTCCGACGGCGTACGTCACCAAGGTGCTCGCCGACGCCGCCGGACCGGTGGTCGCGTTCTCGGACTGGATGCGTGCGGTTCCCGAGCAGATCCGGCCCTGGGTGCCCGGCACCTACGTGACGCTGGGTACCGACGGGTTCGGCTTCTCCGACACCCGGCCTGCGGCCCGGCGCTACTTCAACACCGACGCCGAGTCCGTGGTGGTCGCGGTGCTGGAGGCCCTGGCCCGCGACGGCGAGATCGACCCGTCGGTCGCGATCGCTGCCGCCAAGGAGTACCGCATCGACGATGTGCAGGCCGCCGAGGTCTCCTTCGCCGACACCGGAAGCGCCTAAAAGCTGTCGGGCGCCCACAAGAGGTAGGCGTATCTTTTGGGGGTGCCCGACAATCCGTTCCCCGAGCCGCGCTCTCCGCTCACGATCCTGGAGAGCGTGCCGGAGTCGTTGCGACGCCGGTTGAAGCAGTACTCGGGCCGGCTCGCCACCGAGACGGTGCAGGCGATGCAGGAACGGCTGCCGTTCTTCGCCGAGCTGGAGGCCTCGCAACGCGCCAGCGTGCAGCTGGTGGTGCAGACTGCCGTCGTCAACTTCGCCGAGTGGCTGCACGACCCCACCAGCGACCTCGGCTACACCGCCGAGGCGTTCGCCCTGGTGCCCCAGGACCTCACCCGGCACGTCGCGCTGCGCCAGACGGTCGAGATGGTGCGGGTCACGACGGAGTTCCTCGAAGAGCTGCTGCCGATGCTGGGCCGTAACGAGGAGCAGACCAAGGCGCTGACCGTCGGTATCCTGCGCTACAGCCGCGACCTGGCGTTCGCCGCGGCCGCGACGTACGCCAACGCCGCCGAGGCGCGCGGAGCGTGGGATACCCGGATGGAGGCCAATGTCGTCGACGCCGTCGTGCGCGGCGACACCGGCCCCGAACTGCAATCCCAGGCGGCGGCACTGAACTGGGATGCGACCGGACCGGCCACCGTCATCGTCGGGATGCCGCGGCCCGATCGCATCGACCTGGCCATCGGCGATGTGCATGCGGTGGGTGGCCGGCACAAACGGGCCACGCTCTGCGACATCCACGGCACGTGGCTGGTCACCATCGTGTCCGGTTCACTCTCCCCGACCGACCGCTTCCTCACCGATCTGCTGACCGTCTTCGATGACGGGCCCGTCGTGACTGGGCCGACAGCGCCGAGCCTGTCCGGGTTGCACCGCAGCGCCGCCGAGGCGATGGCCGGGATGCGCGCGGTCGCCGGATGGGGTGGCGCGCCCCGGCCGGTGTCCGCCCGCGAACTACTGCCCGAACGCGCCCTACTGGGCGACGAGACGGCGATGGCGGCGCTGGAATCCGAGGTCATGCGCCCGCTGGCCGACGCGGGCCCGGCGCTCACCGAAACCCTGGACAGCTACCTGGATTCCGGTGGCGCCATCGAGGCTTGCGCACGCAAATTGTTCGTTCATCCAAACACCGTGCGCTACCGACTCAAGCGGATCACCGACTTCACCGGCCGCGATCCGACCGTCCCGCGCGATGCCTACGTCCTGCGGGTCGCCACCACGGTCGCCCGACTGCAACGTGACGCAGGCCACTTCAACGCGACAAACGGCACTACAACTGCGCTTATTGGACATAGCGGTGCGGGCTGGGGCGGATACACCCCCTGAGGAAAGGTTGCACGCAGGTCTCAGCACGATTGCTTCACGTGCGCTTTTGTGGAAACTCCACAAAAGAATAAGACAAGGTTCATAATCTCTTACACCGCACTATGAAGCCTTCACAGTGTTTTCTTAATCCCGTGCTTGCTTTGCTTGCTCCCGGACAGGGATCCCAGACACCCGGCATGCTGACCCCGTGGGTCGAGCTGCCCGGCGCCGCCGAGCGTCTCACCGCATGGTCGGAGATCGCCGGACTGGACCTGGTGACGCTGGGCACCACCGCCACCGCGGAGGAGATCACCGATACCGCGGTGACCCAACCCCTGGTCGTGGCCGCCACCCTGCTGGCCTACGAGGAGCTGACCAAGCGCGACCTCATCAGCGATAAAGAGGCCGTCGTCGCCGGCCATTCGGTCGGTGAGATCGCCGCCTACGCCATCGCCGGTGTCATCACCGCCGACGATGCCGTCAAGCTGGCCGCCACCCGCGGCGCCGAGATGGCCAAGGCCTGTGCGCTGGAGCCCACCGGCATGGCCGCCGTCCTCGGCGGCGACGAGGCCGAGGTGCTCGCTCGCCTGGAGTCGCTCGACCTGATCCCCGCCAACCGCAACGCCGCCGGCCAGATCGTCGCCGCCGGTGCCGTCGCCGCGCTGGAGAAGCTGGCCGAGGATCCCCCGGCCAAGGCCCGGGTCCGGGTGCTGGCCACCGCGGGCGCGTTCCACACGCACTACATGGCTCCGGCCGCCGAGGGTTACGCTGCCGCCGCCGCGACCGTCGCCACCGCCGAGCCCACCCGCACGCTGCTGTCCAACGCCGACGGCAAGCCGGTGAGCGGTGCCGCCGATGCGATGACCAAGCTGGTCGCCCAGATGACCCGTCCGGTGCGTTGGGACCTGACCAACGAGACGCTGCGCGGGCATGAGCTCTCTGCCGTCGTCGAGTTCCCGCCCGCCGGGACACTCGTCGGTATCGCCAAACGCGAACTGAAGGGCACTCCGACCAAGGCGGTCAAGGCCCCCGAAGACCTGGACGGACTCGCCGAGCTCTGACCGGCAAGTACGTCCCGAAAGAAGACAAGTCCAAACACACTCCGACAGCCGGAGTGCCGCAACAAGAAGGAGCCATAGTGGCCAACCAAGAAGAAATCATCGCCGGTCTCGCCGAGATCATCGAAGAGGTCACCGGCATCGAGCCCTCCGAGGTCACCCCGGAGAAGAGCTTCGTCGACGACCTGGACATCGACTCGCTGTCGATGGTGGAGATCGCCGTGCAGACCGAGGACAAGTACGGCGTGAAGATCCCGGACGAGGACCTGGCCGGCCTGCGCACCGTCGGTGACGTCGTCGCCTACATCCAGAAGCTGGAAGAAGAGAACCCCGAGGCTGCCGCCGCGCTGCGCGAGAAGTTCGGCCAGTGACCAAGCCTTCCACTGCTAACGGCGGTTTCCCGAATGTCGTGGTGACCGCTGTTACGGCGACCACTGCGCTCGCTCCGGACATCGAGAGCACGTGGAAGGGCCTGCTGGCCGGCGAGAGCGGTATCCACAAGCTCGAAGACGATTTCGTCGAGAAGTGGGACCTGGCAGCCAAGATCGGTGGCCACCTCAAGGAGCCGCTCGATCCGCTGATGTCCCGCCTCGAACACCGGCGGATGTCCTACGTGCAGCGGATGGCCAAGTATTTGGGCAACCAGCTGTGGGAGACCGCGGGCAAGCCCGAGGTCGATCCCGATCGCTTCACGGTCGTGATCGGCACCGGACTCGGTGGCGGCGAGAAGATCGTCGAGACCTATGACGCCATGAACGAGGGCGGGCCCCGCAAGGTATCCCCGCTCGCCGTTCAGATGATCATGCCCAACGGTGCGGCCGCGGTTGTCGGCCTCGAGCTCGGTGCCCGGGCCGGTGTCATCACCCCCGTGTCGGCCTGTTCGTCGGGTTCAGAGGGTATCGCCCACGCCTGGCGCCAGATCGTCATGGGTGACGCCGACTTCGCCGTCTGTGGTGGTGTCGAAGGTGCCATCGAGGCGCTGCCCATCGCGGCGTTCTCGATGATGCGCGCGATGTCGACCCGCAACGACGAGCCCGAGCGCGCGTCGCGTCCGTTCGACAAGGACCGGGACGGCTTCGTGTTCGGTGAAGCCGGTGCGCTGATGATCATCGAGACCGAGGAGCATGCCCTGGCCCGTGGCGCGAAGCCGCTGGCCCGCCTGATGGGTGCCGGTATCACCTCCGACGCGTTCCACATGGTGGCTCCGGCCGCGGACGGCCTGCGGGCCGGCCAGGCCATGAAGCGCGCGATGGAGACCGCGGGGCTGTCCGCCAAGGACATCTCGCATGTGAACGCGCACGCCACGGCCACCCCGATCGGTGACACCGCCGAAGCCAACGCACTGCGTGTGGCCGGTGTCGGTGAAGCCGCGGTCTACGCGCCGAAGTCGGCGCTGGGCCACTCGATCGGTGCGGTCGGTGCACTGGAGTCGATCCTGACGGTGCTCGCGCTGCGTGACGGCGTCATTCCGCCGACACTCAACTACGAGACACCCGATCCGGAGATCGATCTCGACGTTGTTGCGGGCGAGCCTCGTTATGGCGACTACCAGTACGCCATCAACAACTCGTTCGGCTTCGGCGGCCACAATGTGGCTCTGGCATTTGGGCGTTACTGAGGCTTCAGAACACAGGCCTCGTCAAGCAAATATCAGTACATGAGGTGGGGAACGGCTTGAACAAGCTGTCTACGGGGAACGGTCTACCCAACGTGGTCGTCACTGGCGTCGCCATGACGACCGCGTTGGCCACCGATGCGGACACAACGTGGAAGAAGTTGTTGGCCGGCGAGAGCGGCATCCGCCTGCTCGACGACGCCTTCGTCACGGAGTACGACCTGCCGGTGCGCATCGGCGGTCACCTGCTGGAGGATTTCGAGGACGAGCTCAACCGTGTCGAGAAGCGGCGGCTCTCCTACCTGCAGAAGATGTCGACGGTGATCGGGCGTCGGGTGTGGGAGAACGCCGGCTCCCCCGACGTCGACCACCGCCGGTTGATGGTGTCGATCGGCACCGGCCTCGGCTCGGCCGAAGAGTTGGTGTTCGCCTACGACGGCATGCGGGCCAAAGGTCTGCGCGCGGTGTCCCCGCTGGTGGTGCAGATGTACATGCCCAACGGGGCCGCCGCTGCAGTCGGCCTGGAGCGCAAGGCCAAAGCCGGTGTCAACACCGTCATCTCGGCGTGCGCCTCGGGTTCGGAAGGTATTGCCAACGCGTGGCGCCAGATCGTCCTCGGTGAGGCAGACATCGCGATCTGCGGTGGTGTCGAGACCAAGATCGAGGCAGTGCCGATCGCCGGTTTCGCCCAGATGCGCATCGTGCTGTCCAACACCAACGACGACCCGGCCGGCGCCTGCCGTCCCTTCGACCGCGACCGCAACGGTTTCGTCTTCGGTGAGGGCGGCGCGCTGATGGTCATCGAGACCGAGGAACACGCCAAGGCCCGCGGCGCGAACATCCTGGCCCGCATCATGGGTGCCAGCGTGACCTCCGACGGCTATCACATCGTGGCCCCGGACCCCAACGGTGAGCAGGCCGGGTACGCCATGACCCGATCGATCGAGCTGGCGGGTCTGCAGCCGACGGATATCGACCACATCAACGCGCACGCCACCGGCACCAGCGTCGGCGACGTCGCCGAGGGCGTGGCGATCAACAACGCGATGAAGGGGCACAAGCCCGCGGTGTACGCGCCGAAATCGGCACTGGGCCATTCGGTGGGTGCCGTGGGCGCGGTTGAGTCCATTCTCACCGTGTTCGCCTTGCGTGACGGCGTCATACCGCCCACGCTGAATCTCAAGAATCTGGATCCCGAGATCGACCTGGATGTCGTGGCTGGCGAGCCGCGCTCCGGTGACTTCACATACGCGATCAACAACTCGTTCGGATTCGGTGGGCACAATGTGGCGCTCACCTTTGGTAAGTACTGACAGCGGAGGACCACACATGACCACCATGGCACCCGAAGCGGCCGCCGAGTCGCTCGATCCACGTGACCCGCTGCTGCGCCTGAGCACGTTCTTCGACGACGGTTCCGTCTCGCTGCTGCACGAGCGGGACAAGTCCGGCGTGCTGGCCGCCGCCGGTACCGTCAACGGTGTGCGCACCGTCGCCTTCTGCACCGACGGCACCGTGATGGGTGGCGCCATGGGCATCGAGGGTTGCGCGCACATCGTCAACGCCTACGACACCGCGATCGAGGAGCAGAGCCCGATCGTGGGCATCTGGCACTCCGGCGGCGCCCGGTTGGCCGAGGGTGTCAAGGCCCTACACGCCGTCGGTCTGGTCTTCGAGGCCATGATCCGCGCGTCGGGCTACATTCCGCAGATCTCGGTTGTCGTCGGCTTCGCCGCCGGTGGCGCCGCCTACGGTCCGGCCCTGACCGATGTCATCATCATGGCGCCGGAGAGCAAGGTCTTCGTGACCGGACCCGACGTGGTGCGCAGCGTGACCGGCGAGGACGTCGACATGGTGTCCCTGGGTGGGCCGGAAGCCCATCACAAGAAGTCCGGTGTCTGCCACATCGTCGCCGACGACGAGCTCGACGCCTACGAGCGGGGCCGTCGCCTGGTCGGATTGTTCTGCCAGCAGGGCCATTTCGATCGCAGCAAGGCCGAGGCCGGCGACACCGACCTCAAGGCGCTGATGCCGGAGTCGGCGCGGCGCGCCTACGACGTGCACCCGATCGTGGAAGCACTGCTGGACAAGGATGCTCCGTTCGAGGAGTTCCAGTCGCGTTGGGCGCCTTCGATCGTCGTCGGACTGGGCCGGCTGGCCGGTCGCTCCGTCGGTGTCATCGCCAACAACCCGCTGCGTCTGGGCGGCTGCCTGAACTCCGAAAGTGCGGAGAAGTCGGCACGTTTCGTGCGCCTGTGCGATGCGTTCGGCATCCCGCTGGTCGTCGTCGTCGACGTCCCCGGCTACCTCCCCGGTGTGGACCAGGAATGGGGTGGCGTGGTGCGCCGCGGCGCCAAGCTGCTGCACGCGTTCGGTGAGGCCACCGTCCCGCGCGTCACCCTGGTGACCCGCAAGATCTACGGCGGCGCCTACATCGCGATGAACTCCCGCTCGCTGGGCGCCACCAAGGTGTTCGCCTGGCCGGAAGCCGAGGTCGCCGTGATGGGCGCCAAGGCCGCCGTCGGCATCCTGCACAAGCGTAAGTTGGCCGCCGCGCCCGATCATGAGCGCGAGGCCCTGCACGAAGAACTGGCCCTTGAGCACGAGCGGATCGCCGGCGGTGTGGACAGCGCCATCGAGATCGGCGTGGTGGACGCCAAGATCGACCCCGCGCACACCCGCAGTGTCATCACCCAGGCACTGGCCGAGGCACCGGCACGCCGCGGCCGGCATAAGAACATCCCGCTGTAAGCACACCTGCGGGGCCCGAGTGGCCGGTTATTGCACGCTTTTCGAAAAGCTGTGTCATAACCGGCCACTCGGCGTTTGTGCTTGCGGAATCGAGTCGACCAACGCGCGGGTGTATTCGTGCTGCGGGTTCGCGAAAACCTCGGCGGTGTCCCCGCTCTCGCGCACCTCACCGTGTTGCAGCACCGTCACGGTATCGGCGAACTGACGCACCACGCTGAGGTCATGGGAGATGAACAGGTAGCTCAGCCCGAACCGGACCTGCAGGTCGACGAGTACCTCCAGGATCTGCGACTGCACCGTCACATCCAATGCCGAAGTCGGTTCGTCGAGCACCAGGACCTTCGGGTTCAGACTCAGCGCTCTGGCTATCGCCACCCGCTGACGCTGACCGCCGGAGAGTTCCCGGATCCGTCGGCGCAGGAATGAATCATCCAGGCCGACAAGGGAAAGCACCTCCGCGGCGCGGTGGCGCCGGTCGGCCCGCGAGCCCTCCCGGTAGCGCAGCAGCGGCTCGGCAACCAACCGGCCCACCGGGAAGGTGGGATCCAGTGAGGTGAACGGGTTCTGGTAGACCAGCTGCAGATTCCGGTGCGCGGTACGCAACTGCGTCACGCTCAGGTGCGAGATGTCCTGTCCGGCCACCACCACCTGCCCCCGATCGGGTTCGACCAGACGCAACGCGATGCGCGCAAGGCTCGATTTGCCCGAGCCCGACTCCCCCACCAAAGCATGGGTGCGGCCCTCGCGGATATCGAAGGACACCCCCTTGAGCGCCTCGGTGCGGTGTGCACCATGCCCGAAGGTCTTGTGCACATCGGTGATTCGCAGGGCGAACTCATCCCGGGCCGGCGTGGGCCGACGGCGCACCGCGGCGGCGAACTTGTCCAGGTTCAGGCTCGGGACATCGCCGACGAGTTGCCGCGCGTAGGGCGACACCGGGTTGCGCAGCACGTCGACGGCCGCGCCGTACTCCTGCACGCGGCCGTCGTGCAGCACCACCACCTTGTCGGATCGCTGCGCGGCCAGCGACAGATCGTGGGTGATCAGCAACATCGAGAGACCCTGCTCGGCCTTCAACCGGTCGAGCAGGTCGAGGATGACCTTTTGAATGGTCACATCGAGTGCCGAGGTCGGCTCATCGGCAACGATCAGGCGGGGCCGCTGTGCGATGGCAATGGCGATCAGGACCCGCTGTAACTGCCCGCCGGACAGTTGATGCGGGTAGGACGCCAACGTCCGGGCGGGCCTGACGATGCCGACCGATTCCAGCAGATCGGCCGCCTGCCCCGGGTAGAGCCGCGGATCGGCGTACTCGGTGAGTCCGGATGCCCGGTAGGCCTCGAAGATCTGCTGGTCGATGCGGCGCACCGGATTCAGTGCCGAGGTGGGATCCTGCGGGATGTAACCGATGGCCCGGCCGCGGAGCTTGCGGAACTGGCGCTCGCGCAGCGGCCGGGTGTCGCGGCCGTGGAACTCGACCCGTCCGCCGATCGCCACCGACGGGTCGAGCAGTTTCAGGATGGCGTTGACCACGGTGGATTTACCGGACCCCGATTCGCCGACGATCGCGACGGTCGCCCCCGGTTCGACGGCGAAGGACACCCCGGCCACCGTCGGATCGGCGAGCCTGCCACCGTAGGCCACCGTGAGATCGTGCACGGCCAGCAGCGCATCGGCCGAAAGTTGGCTGCCGGTATGGACCT
Source organism: Mycobacterium sp. C31M (assembly GCF_053345865.1). NCBI lineage: Bacteria > Bacillati > Actinomycetota > Actinomycetes > Mycobacteriales > Mycobacteriaceae > Mycobacterium > Mycobacterium sp. C31M. Next base: position 25,860 of record NZ_JBKFAX010000007.1, read on the forward strand.
TCTCTGCGGCTACCGTCATGTCAGGTGCTCCTGCCGATCGACTTGCTGAGCTGGTTGAGGGACACCACCGACGCGACCATCACCAGCGCCGGGGTGTACACAAGCCATGGGTAGCGGTACAGGAAGTCCTTGCCGTCGGCGACCAGCAGACCCCAGTCCGGGCTCGGCGGCGGATTGCCGTAGCCGAGGAACGCCAGACCCGAGATGCTGATGATCGCCAGCCCGAACTGCAGCACCGCCAGCGCCAGCACCGAGCGGTACGCGTTGGGCAGCACATGGGCGAACAGGACCGAGAATCTGGTCCCGCCGATCAGATACGAGGATTCGACGAACGCCAGGTTCTTGACCCGCAACACCTCCGAGCGGATCAGTCTGCCGAACACGGCGATCGACGAAATACCCACGGCGATGGCCGCATTGACGGTCGCGAACCCCAGCGACACCACCACGATGACGGCCAGCAGAAATCCCGGGATGGCCAGCAGGATGTCGATGACACGTCCCAGCACGGCGTCGGTGCCGCGGCCCAGGAAACCCGCGGCCAATCCGACCAGCCCGCCGATCACCAACCCGATGGCCACCGCGAACACCGCGGTCAGCACAGCCGAGCGGGTCCCGAAGACCACCCGCGCGAAGATATCGCGGCCCAATTGGTCGGTGCCGAACAGATGCTCGGCCGACGGCGGTGCGAACTTGTCCGCGGGCACCCCGGCATACGGGTCGTGGCCGGTGAACAGGTCAGGCGCGATCGCCCAGGCCAGGATGGTGACCAGGAAGACAAGCGCGGCAACGGTATACACGTTGCGCAGCCGGACGAAGCCAGACAGGCGCAGTGCGGGACGGGGTAATGCCGCCAGCGCTACCATGCCGCCTTCTCTTTTCTGCGCACCGTGGCAGGCACCCGCAACCGCGGGTCGAGCACCGGGTACACCAGATCGACGATCAGGTTGATCACCAGGAACAGCACCGCGGCGAGCGTCACCGCGGCCTGCAGCACCGGCACATCCTGCTCGGTGGCGGCCACCTCGATGATGCTGCCGACGCCGTTGCGGCCGAAGATGGACTCGGTGATGATCGATCCGCCCAGCAGATCTCCGACGATGATCGCCGAGATGGTCAGTGTGGGCAGCGCGGCATTGGGCAGCAGGTGCCGGGAGAACAGCGTGAAACGACTGATCCCCTTTGAGATCGCCACCGTCGCATACTGCTGGGCCCGCGCGCCGTCCAGCGCGGTGATGAAGATCTGCGCGATCGGCGCCGATGCCGGGATCGCCAGTGTCACCGCGGGATAGATCAGCGCGTTCAGGCTCTGGTAATCGTTGATCAGGAACAGCCCGAGCTGGAACGAGAAGATGTCGATGACGATCAGCCCGATGAAGAAGTTCGGCATCGACAGGAACAACGACGGGAAGGCGCGGAACAGTCCGCCGCCCCATTGAGGGGGCAGATAGAACGCGGCGAGTGCGATGCCGAAGGCCAGCACCGTCGCGATCACGAAGGCGGTGCCGGCCAGTTGCAGTGTCGACGGGATACCGTCCCACAGCACCGCGGTGACCGGCCGGTTGGCACTCAGCGAGATCCCGAAGTCCCCCTGGGTCAACCGGCCCAAGGCGACACCGAGCTGTTCGAGCAGCGACCGGTCCAGCTTGTAATAGGCCAGCAGCTGCTGGATCTCGTCTTCGGAGTAGTTGTACTCCGGGTTGCGCAGGTGGCTGGACACCGGGTCACCCGGCAGCACCGTCACGATGACAAAAACGAGGATGTATACCCCGAGGATCGCAGCGACGGCCTGGGCGATCCGGGAGAGCACGTACGTGGTGCGTGGCGACACGATCAGGTGTCCAGCCAGGCGTCGTAGAAGCTGATCAGACCGAGCCCGTCGACATCGAGTCCCTGCACCGTCTGGTCCGCGCCCCAGGTCTGGCGGAACTCGTGGATCGGGATGTAGTAGGCGTTGTCGATGACATACTCCTGCACCCGCTCCGATGCCGCGATCCGTGCGTCCTCGGTCTTGGCCTGAGCCAGATCGGTTAGCAGGCCGTCGAGTTCGGCGCCGGGCTCCTTGAACTGATTACTCTGCGAGCTGTGCCACCACCGCCAGGCCTCACTCTGACTGCCTGCCAGCCAGTGGTTCTCGTAGAGCGGCACCTCGGGATCGGCGGTGATGGTGTTGTAGTTGGTGAAGTCGACACCCTTGATATCGAGCTTGACGCCGACCTGCTTCCACTGCTGCGCGACGAGTTGCAGATCGGCCTTGGACGTCGTGATGAACACCGACGGGTAGATGAACAGGTTCAGTTGTGCACCGTCGCGGGTCCGGTACCCGTCGGGATCGCGCCCGGTCCAGCCCGCCTCGTCCAGCAGTCGATTCGCCAGTTCCGGGTCGTAGCCGAACCGGTCACGCAGATCCAGTGTGCCCGGGACGATGTCGTTGAAGATCGATTTGGCCTCGGTCCACTGCCCGCCCGGGAAGTTGGTCTGCAGGATCTCCTGCCGGTTGATGGCGTGGGTCAACGCGCGACGGACCCGGATATCGTCGAGATACGGTGCGGTCAAGCGTAATTGCAGTCCCCAGACGCTACCGAAGAAACTCGGCGCGATCAGCTGGAAACCGTCCTGTTCGATCTGCGGTTCCTCGGTGGGTTGCACGTAGTGGATCACGTTGACCTGCCTGGATTGCAGCGCGCCGACCCGCAACGACGGTTCGATGACCTGCTGGACGGTGACCTTCTCCAGGTAGGCGCTGCCCTCGTGGCGGCGATCTGCCCGCGGCCAGGCATAGTCGTCGCGGCGGGCGAGCACGACTTCCTTGTTGGGGACCCAACTCTCGACGACAAACGGGCCGGTGCCATACACCTGGGACAGGTCGGATTGGGCCTCGATATCGGCGTTGATCGTTGCCGGCGCGAGGATGCCGACGGTGGTCCACGCGCCGAGTTTCTGGATGAAGTCTCCGAACGGCGCCGTCAACCGGATCTCCACCTGCTGGTCGGCGACCGGGACGGCCTCGTCGAACTCGTTGGGGAAGTAAGCGGATCGGACGATGCCGCGGGTGTCGTCACCCTTGCCGAGCAAGTTCAGGTTGGCCGCCACCGCGGCGGCGTCGAGTTTCTCGCCGTTGGAGAAGGTGACTCCGTCGCGGATCGTCAGAGTGAACCGGGTGCGTTCGTCGTTCTGGGTGAACCCGGTGGCCAGGTGTGGTGTGAAGGCGCCCTGGGCGTCGTAGTAGAACAGCCGCTCGACAACCTGGTTCCAGACCTGCGCGACATGCCAGGACCCGGTCTTCTGCTGCTGATAGCCGTCGATCAGCTTCTCGTTGAGATAGATGATCTGGCCACCGGCCTTGGGGGCACCGCCGGCGGCGGTTCCCCCGGCGGCGGCCCCGCCGGGGTTGCGGGGTGCGCAGGCGGCCAGGATGCCGCTGCCGGTGAGGACCGCACCGAGCGTCAGAAATGCGCGCCGGTCCAACGCGAATGCCATGAACTCCACAAGCCCTTCGGTGTAGGTGACTGGTCACGCGGCGTCGCGCGTCGACCGGTCACACTCATCACCGGTCGACGTGCGTCGCACACCGACATCGCGCCGGGCCGGGCGCAGGCAGGGCCGTCATGGCAGTTGAGTGTGGTACATCCGGGAGTGCCGACCAAGAGATGCTGGCTACGCGGATACCCACAGCTGTTCTTAACTGTGGTGTCAGCGGGTGGTATAGCCGCCGTTGGCGAAGATCGTCTGCCCGGTGATCCAATGCCCTTCGCCGGCCAGGAACACCACCAATGGGGCGATGTCCTCGATCAGGGTCAGTCGCTCCCCCATCCCCTGCGATTTGTGGAAGGCGACCCGCTCGGGCGTCTCCTGACCGTAGAAGAACGGGGTGTCCATCGGGCCGGGTCCGACATTGTTGACGCTGATACCGCGGGCGGAGAACTCCTTGGCGGCGGCGCGGGTGAAGTGTTCGACGGGGCTCTTGGCTCCGGCATAGGTGGAGTAGCCGTCGGTGAAGGCCGCCAGCAGCGAGGTGACGATGGTGACAACCGATCCCCCGTCGGCCAGCTGCCGTCCGGCCTGCTGCAGAAAGAAGTAGGCCGCCTTGGAGTTGATGTCGAACATCGAATCGTATTCGGCCTCGGTGGTTTCCACGATGGGCTTGCGCAGCACCTTGCCGACGGTGTTGACGGCGATATCGACGCTGCCGAAGGCATCGACGGCGGCGTCGAACAGTGCCGCCACGTTGGCGGGCACCGTCAGATCGCCCTGTACCTTGATGGCTCGGGCGCCGGCCTGCTCTACTTTCGCCACGGTGGCGTCGGCGTCGGCTTCGGTGGCCGGGCTGTTGTAGTGCACGGCGACGTTGACGCCGCGGGCGGCCAGGGTGGTGCTGATCAGGCCGCCGAGATTCTTGGCCCCGGCCGCGACGATGGCTGATTTTCCGGTGAGTGAGGTCATGCGCTCACGCTAACCAGCCATCTCACAATTGAAAAACAGTGAATTATGGCCTATTAACAAGCACTGATTGTAGATTGATGGGATGTTCACCGACCTGCGCCGGGTTGCCCACTTCATCGCCGTCGCCGAGGCCGGCAGTTTCACCGGCGCGGCGGCCACCTCGCATATCAGCCAACAGGCCCTGAGTCAGTCGGTGCAGCTGCTCGAAAAGGAGTTGTCGGCAACGCTTTTTGAGCGCTCCGGTCGCCGGATCACCCTGACCGCCGCGGGTGCCCAGCTGTTGATCGAGGGCCGCGTGCTGCTGGCCGCCGCGGATACCGTGGCCGATCGCGTGTTCCGGACCGCCGACGGGGCCGACGAACTCTTCGTCGTCGGCCATACCCCCGCGCTCAGCGGTGCCGAGGTCTACACACGGATCGAACCCGCGATCGACACCCGGCCGCAGCTGTCGGTCACCTTTCGGCAGCTGTACCCCGATGAGCTGGTGCGCGAGATCCTCAACGGCACGGTGCATCTCGGGCTGCGCCGTGGCGTGACCCCCACCAACGAGCTGTCCTCGGCGGTCATCGGATTCGACCGGGTGCGGCTTGCCGTACCCGCCGATCACCGATTGTCCGGTGCGACGGCGGTCGATATCCGCGAACTGGCCGGTGAACGGATCGCGCTGTGGTCACCGCCGGGGTCGTCGTACTACAGCGACTTCCTGATGGGCGCCTGTCGGCGGGCGGGTTACGAACCGGACTTCGTCGTCAGCCGGGTGCAGGGTTCGGCAACCGTGGCGGCACCGTTGACCACCGGCGCGGCGGCGTTCGTCACCACCCAGGCCGGGCCCGCGATGAACGGCCGGGTCAGCGTCATCGATGTGGAACCCGAACTGCTGGTCGGGGTGCAGGCCTTGTGGCAGCGCCACACCCACTCGGCTGTCCGCGACGCGATCCTCGCGTGATCCTCAGCCGGCGGTGAACTCCGCGGCCGCCTCCGCGACGCGGTCGCGGTCGGCGGCCACCAGCCCGATCCGGGTGCGACGGTCCAGGATGTCGGACGCGTCCAACGCTCCCTCATGGGTCACCGCGTATTCGAATTCGGCTCGGGTGACGTCGATCCCGTCGGCCAGCGGGTCGGTCGGGCGGTCGCAGGTCGCGCGGGCGATGACGTTGGGGGCCTCGGCGCCGTATCGGGCCACCAGCGCGGACGACAGGTCATGGGCGGTGCGCAGGGTGGACACCGGGTTGGCCGGTGCTCCGACCAACGGCAGGTTACGGGTGCGGCACGGCCCCGCGATCAGACCACGTTTCGCGATGGCCTGGTTCACCACATCCTCGGCCATGTACCGGTATTCGGTGAGCTTGCCACCGATGACGCTGATCAACCCGTCCGGCGATTCGGTGACCGCATGGTCGCGGGACAGGTCGGCGGTGTTGCCCTCGTTGTCGATCAACGGCCGCAACCCCGCGTAGGCGCCGCGGATGTCGGCCTGGGTCAAGGCGGTGTCCAGCGCGGTGTTGACGGTGTCGAGCAGGAACGTCACCTCCGACGGAGTTGGTTGCGGCACATCGGGTATCGGCCCGGGCGCATCTTCGTCGGTGAGCCCGAGATACACCCGGCCGAGCTGTTCGGGCATCGCGAACACAAATCGGTTCAGCTCGCCCGGGATCGGGATGGTCAGCGCGGCAGTGGGATTGCCGAAGGCCGCGGCGTCGAATACCAGGTGGGTGCCCCGGCTGGGCCGCAGCCGGATCGACGGGTCCACCTGACCCGCCCATACGCCGGTGGCGTTGACGACGGCCCGCGCCCGCACCTCGGTACGCCGGCCGGTCAATTCGTCGGTCAGTTGCACCGCATCCCCGCGGGCCACGCCGGCGGACACCCGGGTGAGGATGATCGCGCCGTGCTGCGCGGCGGTCCGGGCCACCGCGGTGACCAGGCGGGCATCGTCGATGAGTTGGCCATCGTAGGCCAGGAAGGCGCCGTCGAGTCCCGCCCGCCGAACCGTCGGGGCCAACCGGACCGCAGTGGCGGCGTCAACACGGCGCGACCGCGGCAGCACCGCGGCCGGTGTCCCGGCGAGCTTGCGCAGTCCGTCGCCGGCGAGAAAGCCGGTGCGCACCAAGGCCCGCGAGGCGCGGTTCATCGCCGGCAGCAACGGCACCAGCTGCGGCATGGCGCCGACCAGGTGGGGTGCGTTGCGGGTCATCAGGATTCCGCGTTCGACGGCGCTGCGCCGGGCGATCCCGATATTGCCCGACGCCAGGTACCGCAGACCGCCGTGCACCAGTTTGGAGCTCCAGCGACTGGTCCCGAACGCCAGGTCATGCTTCTCGACCAAGACCACCCGCAGACCACGGGTCGCCGCGTCCAGGGCGATCCCGGTGCCGGTGATACCGCCGCCGATCACCAGTAGGTCGACGGTGTCGTCCAATGCGTCGAGTTCGGTGGCGCGACGTGCCCGGTTGAGTGCGCTGTCCTTACCGGCTGCCGGGTTCATGGCTTCAGGTATCCGTTCAGGGCGTGGGCGAGCTCCTCGGCGAGTGCCTCGGCATCCAGGATTGGCTCCACCATCTGCGCCGACTGCACGGTGGACTGGGTGATGAGCAGACACATGGCGGCCAGCCGCCGCGGGTCGCCGGCCCGGACGCTGCCGTCCTCCTGGGCAAGTTTCAGTTGTCCGGCGACCGCGTCGATCAGGATCTGCTGGCTGGTGCCCAGCCGCTCGGCGATGTACACCATCGCCAGTTCGGGCGCGTTGTGCAGCACCGCCATCACGATGTCGTCGTGCTGCAGTCGGCCCGCGACGCCGACGATCCTGTCCACCAGGGCCTCCCGGTCGACCTCACCCGCGGCCGCGTCGTCATCGAGCACCCGCACCACCCGCGCGGTCAACAGCGCGGCCAGAATCGACTGGGTGTCGGGAAACCGCCGGTAAACGGTGGGGCGGCTGACACCAGCGCGGCGTGCGATCTCGGCGAGTGTCACCCGCTCGATGCCGAAGGCGAGAACGCAGTCGGCGGCCGCATCGAGGATGCGATCACCGAGCGATTCGGAGTTACGCATTGACATCATGTGTAAGACTGTAACTCATGACGCAAGCGAGTGCCGACCTGCAGCCCCCGATGAAGTGGAACGCCTGGGGCGACCCGGACGCCGCCAAACCGCTGTCCGAGGGCATCCGCAGCCTGCTCAAGGCGGCCCTCGGGATCGACGGTCCGGCCGCACCCGAGCTCGCGGCTGCCGAGGTGCGACTTCGCCCATCCGCACTGACCGACGCCGACCGCTCAGCGCTCGAAGCGGTGCTCAGCGCGCCGTACTGCCGCACCGATGATGCCAGCCGACTGCTCCGCGCGGGCGGCAAGTCGACACCGGATCTGCTGCGCCGCAGGGATACCGGGGTTCAGGATGCTCCCGACGCGGTGCTGCTGCCCGCCGATCATGACCAGGTAGTCGGGGTGCTCAAGGTCTGCGCCGAGCGTCGCATCGCGGTCGTCCCGTTCGGCGGCGGTACCAGCGTGGTCGGCGGTCTGGACCCGCTGCGAGGTGGTTTCGGTGCGGTGGTGTCGGTGGACCTGCGCCGCCTGGACACACTGCACGGCCTGGACCCGGTGTCCGGCGAGGCCGAACTGGGCGCCGGTGTCACGGGTCCGCGCGCCGAGGAACTGCTCGGCGCACACGGATTCTCGCTCGGCCACTTCCCGCAGAGCTTCCAGTTCGCCACCATCGGCGGATTCGCGGCCACCCGCTCCTCCGGCCAGGATTCCGCGGGCTACGGGCGATTCGACGACATGGTCCGCGGACTCACCGTCGCCACCCCCGCCGGTGTGCTGGACCTGGGCCGCGCTCCGGCGTCGGCGGCCGGTCCCGATCTGCGCCAGCTCATCGTCGGCTCCGAGGGCGTGTTCGGCATCATCACCAAGGTCCGGGTTCGGGTGCATCCGGTGCCGGCGACCACCCGGTACGAGGCCTGGTCCTTCCCCGATTTCGGTACCGGCGCCGCCGCTCTGCGCGCGGTGATACAGACCGGCACCGGACCGACCGTCATCCGGCTCTCCGATGAGGCAGAGACCGGGGTCAACCTGGCGACCACCGAGAGCATCGGCGAAAAGACCATCACCGGAGGGTGTTTGGCCATCACCGCCTTCGAGGGTACCGACGCGCACACAATGAGTCGGCACGAGGAGACCGCGGCCGTGCTGCGCGCACACGGCGGCACATCACTGGGCGAAGGCCCGGCCAAGGCCTGGGAGCACGGCCGGTTCAATGCGCCGTACCTGCGCGACTCGCTGCTGTCGGCGGGCGCGTTGTGCGAGACGCTGGAGACCGCCACCAACTGGTCCAATATCGACGCCCTCAAGGTGGCCGTCACCACCGCGTTGACCGAATCGCTGGGGCAGGCGCTGGTGATGTGCCATATTTCGCACGTGTACCCCACCGGCGCATCGCTGTACTTCACCGTCGTCGCCGCCCAGCAGGGCGATCCACTCGCCCAGTGGCAGCAGGCCAAGATCGCGGCATCGGATGCCATGGTGCGCACCGGGGCCACCATCACCCACCACCACGCGGTCGGCGCGGATCACCGACCGTGGATGCAGGCCGAGATCGGCGACCTCGGCGTCGAGGTGCTCCGCTCGGTGAAGGCGGCGCTGGATCCGACCGGAATCATGAACCCGGGCAAGCTGATCCCGTGATGCATACCTCATGACACCGCAGCGGGTCACCGTCCTGACCAACCCGGCGTCGGGGCACGGCAGCGCACCGCACGCCGCAGAACGGGCCATCACGCAGTTGCACCGTCGCGGTGTCGACGTGGTCGCGATCGCGGGCACCGATGCCGCCCATGCCCGCCGACTGGTGGAGGGCGCCCTGGAGCGCGGGATGGATGCGCTGGTGGTGGTCGGCGGTGACGGCATCATCTCACTGGCCCTGCAGGTGCTCGCGCAGACCGACATCCCGCTCGGCATCATCCCGGCCGGCACCGGCAATGACCACGCCCGAGAATTCGGCATTCCGACAAAGGATCCCGAGGCCGCGGCCGATGCCATCGTCGACGGCGGAGTCGCGACATACGACCTGGGCCGCATCCGTGGCGACGACGGCACCGACCGCTGGTTCGGCACCGTGATGGCCGCCGGATTCGATTCCCTGGTGACCGACCGGACCAATCGGATGACCTGGCCGCACGGCCGGATGCGTTACAACCTCGCGATGATCGCCGAGATCTCCAAGCTGCGTCTGCTGCCGTTCCGGTTCGTCTTCGACGGCGAGGAGGTGACCTCCGACCTGACGCTGGCCGCCTTCGGCAACACCCGTAGTTACGGCGGTGGCATGCTGATCACGCCGGGTGCCGACGCCTCCGACGGCCTGCTGGACGTGACGATGGTCGCCTCGGCATCCCGGGCCAAGCTGATCCGGTTGTTCCCCACCGTCTTCAAGGGCACACATGTGCATCTTGACGAGGTGACGACCCGGCGGGCCCGCACCATCCGGGTCGAGTGCCCGGGGATCAATGCCTATGCCGACGGTGAGTACGTCTGCCCGCTGCCGGTGGAGGTGTCCGCGGTGCCGGGCGCGCTGAAGGTGCTGCGGCCGTAACGCATCGGCGAGCAACCGTGTCCGTACAAGACACACCGCGCATCAGGTACAGTTCGCGGTCGCTCGCGGCCTAACTGAGAGCCGCAAGCAGATTCATCAGGTGCGTGATGGCATCGGTGACCGGGCGGGCCGGTAGCGCCGGGTCGATGGCACGCTGGATGCCCAGCCCGATCCCCGCACTCAGCAGCAGATTGCCCAGATCGTCGAAACTGCCTGTCACATTGTCGATCTCGGACTCGGTGATACCGAGGTCGGCCGACATCGAACGCAGCACACCGACCACCATGTCAGCGGCGTCGCGGCGCAGCGTGGTGATCATCGCTCCCAGTTCGGGGTTATTGCGGGACAGCACCACGAATTCCAACTCCAACATGGTCCAGCCGACATCGCCCGCGGTGCGTTCCAGCCAGCCGTTGATGGCTCCGATGCGGGTGTCCAGATCGGCCACGGCGAACGCCACGTGAGCCATTTCCCCGAGTTTCTCGCGGTGGATCAGCCCGAGCACCTCGCTGCACAATTTGGGCTTACTGCCGAAGTTCGAGTAGACCGCCCCCTTGGAGAAGCCGGCATCCTCGGCGATGTCCTCCAGGCTGGTCGCCGCGTACCCGTGCTCCAGGAAGCGGCGTTTGGCGACCTGAAGGAGGTCGGCACGGGTCTGCTCCTGGCGTTCGGCCCTGGTCAGACGCGGCATGAGCAGATCATATACCCGGGGTATTGATTGAACTGGAAGTATTCAGATACCGTCGGTATCCGATAACGGAGGTTCTGACATGAAGCGATCTCTTGATGGTGCGGTCGTCATCGTCACCGGCGGAGCACGCGGTATCGGCGCCGCGACCGCCGAGATGTTCCGCGCCCGGGGCGCCACGGTATGGGTCGGGGACATCGATACCCCGGACAGCCACCTCGACGTGACCGACAGCGCCTCCTGGCAGCGGTTCGTCACCGCGGTGCTCGATACACACGGCCGCATCGACGTCGTGGTCAACAATGCGGGCGTGATGCCACTGGGCGCCTTCGACACCGAGAGCGAGGGCACCACCGATCTGGTGCTCGACGTCAACGTGCGTGGTGTCCTCAACGGGATGCGCGCCGTGCTACCGATCATGCTCGCCCAGGGGTCCGGGCACATCGTCAACGTCGCCTCGATGGCCGGCATGATCCCGATCCCTGGCATGGTCAGTTACAACGCCAGCAAGTTCGCGACGCTGGGCGCCTCGCTGGCCGCGCGGCGTGAGTACGCGGACAGCGGCATCACCGTGTCGGCCGTGCTGCCGTCGGCGGTACGCACCGAGTTGGCATCCGGGGTGCGACTGGGTGCCGGACTACCGACGGTCGACGCCGAGGATGTCGCGAAGGCCATCCTCGGCACGGTGCGGACCCGCGCGGCGCGCACCTCGGTCCCCCGCTGGGTGGCGCCGATGTGGGCACTCACCGACGCACTGGTCCCCGAACCGGTGCAGCGCTTCGTGCGCGATCGCATCGACGACCACCGCGCGCTGACCTCGATCGACACCACCGGTCGCGCGGCGTACACCCAACGCCTGCAACGACAGTCGAGCGATCACGCGGCGGTCCGGTCATGACCCGGGCTCTGGTCATCGGGTGCGGCGGCACCATCGGCGGGGCATGGATCGTGGCCGCGTTGCACGCCCTGGCCGAGCAGACCGGCCGGCAACCCGGTGATGCGGACATCCTGCAAGGCACATCGGCCGGTGCCGAACTGGTGACCATGCTCGGCGGTGGTGTGTCGGTAGCGGATCTGGTCGCCATGCACCGCGGTACCTCGACCGATGAACGGCTGTGCCGGCACGTCGCCGACACCCCGCCGAGCCTGCCGCCGATTCCGTTGCCGCGGTTGCTCAATCCGGCCCTGTTGCGCACCCAGCGCGGCCTGGCGGCGATGACCGGTATCGCCCCCACCGGCCGTGGTGATGCGGGCTGGTTGCAGCGCCTCGCCGACGGGTTCGCCGGTCCATCGGGCTGGGTGGACCACCCGGACACCCGGATGGTGGCCTTCGATTACCGGCGCGGCGAACGGGTGAAGCTCGGAGCGGGTGACGCCACCCTGGGTGCGGCACTTCGCGCCTCGTGGGCGATCCCGGGTTGGACGCCGCCGGTGGACATCGCCGGCCGTCGCTTCGTCGACGGCGGCGCGGCGTCCACGGCATCGGTGGACCTGGTGGCGGCCGACACCATCTACGTGATCACACCGATGGCCTCCGAATCGGGCACGCGTGCACCGGGTCCCGGCGGATGGCTGGAACACACGCTGCTGCGCCGGCCGATGTCGGCCGGGCTGGACCGTGAGGTGGCAGCGGTGCGGGGTCGCGGCACGCAGGTGGTGCTGATCCGGCCCGACGAGAACGATCTGGCCGGACTCGGTGCGCATTTCATGCGGGCCGACCGGCGACTAGACGCCTTCGAATCCGCCATGCGCACCGCACCCGCGACGGTGCGCCGGGCGCTCGCGGTCAGCGAGGACGCCCGGTGAACCGACAGCCACGCGTCATCGTGATCGGTGCCGGGATGGCCGGTATAGCCACCGCATATACCCTGCAGCGCAACGGTTTCGACGATTTCATAGTCCTGGAGAAGGGCGCCGACGTCGGCGGGGTCTGGCATTGGAACCGCTATCCCGGATTGACCTGTGATGTGCCGTCGCAGATCTACCAGTACGGGTTCGCCCCCATGCCCGACTGGAGCCGACTGTGGGCCACCGGCGACGAGATCCGGGACTATCACCGCGATATCGTCGAGCGCTTCGGTCTCGGCGCGCACCTTCGACTGAACACCGAGGTGACCGAAGCCCGCTATGACGCCGGGACGTGGACCGTGACCACCGCCGAGGGCGAGGTCCTGACAGCCGATTTCGTCATCTGCGCCACCGGGGTACTGCACCACCCGTTCACACCCGACATCCCCGGGCTCGACAGCTTCGCCGGGCCCGTGGTGCACACCGCACGCTGGGACCCGGCGTTGCAGACCGCCGGTCGACGGATCGCGGTCATCGGCACCGGGTCCACCGGCGTGCAGGTGGTGTCCGCGCTGCAACCCGACGCCGCCACGGTGACCCATTTCGCGCGATCAGCGCAGTGGATTCTGTGGGCGCCGATGGGCCTGCGGCAGCCGCGTGTGCTCGCCGAGGCGTGGCGGCGGTGGCCGGTACTGCTGGACGTCACCTTCGACCGCCTGCAGTGGATGTCGAACATCCTGGCCGATGTCGTCACCACCCCGTCCTGGCGGCGGCGACTGGTGCAGGCCTACGCCCGCGCGAGTCTGCGAACCCAGATCCGGGATCCGGAGCTGCGTGCGCAACTCACCCCGGACTATCAGCCGCTGTGCAAGCGACAGGTGGTCTCGGGCAGCTACTACCGGGCGATCACCGCGCCGAACACCAGCCTGGTCACGGACCCGATCACCGAGGTGACCCCGACCGGGATCCGCACCGCCGACGGCGAGCACCACGACGTCGACGTGATCGTGCTGGCGACCGGCTTCCACGCGCACAACTACATGCGGCCGATGACGGTGACCGGTCGAGACGGCACCACCCTCGATGACGCCTGGGTGAAGGGTCCACGCGCCTACCGGATGACGGCGATCCCGGGATTTCCGAACCTGTTCACCGTGCTGGGTCCGAACTCCCCTACCGGGTCGATCCCGTTGCAGTACTCCGCGGAGCTGTCCGCCCGCTATATCGTGGCGTGGCTCAACCGGTTCCGCGTCGGCGACCTCGACGAGGTGGAGGTCACCGAGGAAGCCACCGAGGAATTCAACGTCGCCGTCGCCGAAGCGCTGGGGCCCACTGTGTGGAACACCGGCTGCAACTCCTGGTACTTCACCGAGGACGGCACCATCGACCTGTGGCCGTGGGACCGCAAGACCCTCACGGCCATGCTGAGCGAGCCGGACCCGGAGCACTTCGTAACGCGGTGAGCGACCGCAAAACGCTCACCGAACGCGGCGTGTTGTGTACCGACGCGGTCGCTCGCGCGAAAGAGAAGAGCTACCCGACGCCGCGGTTGAGCCAGGTCACCTCGCCGGTGTCCCCACCACCGCGGTAGGGCTCCAGCGACTCGTCCCATGCGGTGCCCAGCACCGAGTCCAGATCAGCGATCAGCGCGTCGGCACCGGAGGCCATCAGGGTGCGCAGCCGCTGCTCGCCGACCATCACATCACCGTTGGCGCTCATCGAGCCGCTCCACAGCCCGAGCTGCGGGGTGTGGCACCAGCGGTGCCCGTCGACGCCGTCGCTGGGATCCTCGGTGACCTCGAAGCGCAGCACCGACCAGGACCGCAGCGCGTTCGCCAACTGCGCACCGGTGCCGACCGGGCCCACCCAGTTCGTCACAGCACGCAGTTGCCCGGGCATGGCGGGCTGGGGCGTCCACTTGAGGTTCGCCCGCGCCGACAGGGTCGACGAAAGAGCCCACTCCACGTGTGGGCATACCGCCGCGGGCGAGGCGTGAACGTAAACCACGCCAGTTGTCGCCTCGGCGAACTGGTTCGACGCACGCATACTTTTGCTCCTTCGGCTCCACGAGGGACGTCTTCCCCAACGACCTGGTGTTACCGAAATGTGCAGTTGTTTCGTGCGTGTCTATTGTGCCTTGTGAGGCGGGTGTTGCGCTAGTGTGCCCCGAATTCTCTCAGGACTCCATCAGAGATGGCCGGCCACAGCGGATAGGTCCAGTCCCCGAAATCACGGTCGGTGAGGACCACCAAGGCCAGGTCAGCGACTGGATCGACCCACAGAAACGTCCCCGACTGGCCGAAATGCCCGAAGGTCGCCGGCGAGTTCGCCGCGCCGGTCCAGTGCGGTGATTTCCCGTCCCGGATCTCGAAACCCAATCCCCAGTCGTTGGGGCGTTGTGATCCGAACCCGGGCAACACCCCGTTCAGACCGGGGAACTGCACCGACGTCGCCGCGGCGTGCATCTCGGCGGTCACCAGCACCGGGCGCAGCAGCTCGGCGGCGAAGCGCGCCAGATCGGCCACCGTGGACTCGCCGCCATACCCGGCCGCGGCCGCACCGCCGTTCAGTGCCGAGGACGTCATGCCCAGCGGTTCGAAAACCGCCTCCGTGAGATAGGTCTGCACCGGGATGTCGGTGGCCGACTCGAGCGCCTCGGCCAGCAGCGTGAACCCGTAATTGGAGTAGATACGGCGGGTACCGGGTGCGGCCAAAACGCTGAACTCATCCCCGTCGCTTCGCTCGCCCCTGGAGCCCTGCATGGCCACCCCGGACGTGTGCGCCAGCAGATGCCGCACCGTCGACCCGGGCGGTCCGGCCGGGTCGTCGAGCTCGAAGGCACCCTCCTCCACGGCGACCTGGGCGGCCCGGGCGATGAGCGGTTTGGTGACCGAGGCCAGCCGGAACGCCTTCTCGACATCCCCGTGGGTGGCCAGCAGACCGGAAGGCCCGACCACCGCGGCGGCGGCGGCCAGAACCGGCCAGTCGTCGATGAGATCGAGTGCACTCATAGGCGCCCGAGCCTACTGGTGCGGCGTCTCGGGCTTGATCGCCACGTAGTAAGTGCACGTAGCAGTGGTTGAGGACATCCGATTCGATCTCGTGCACCTCGATATGGACGAACCCGGCCTCGGTCAGCATCGACCCGTCCCCAACACCGCCGGAGATCAGGACTTTTACCCGAAACTGGACACCTGTCTGACGAATCTTCCGGCCGCGTATTAGGTTGTAGACATGAGTTGTCGCACGCCTGCTGTAGGTTTACTAACGAGCAACTCGAAACACTGACGGTAAACACGCGGCCTGGCCGCAGCACCCCACCACACGAAAGGTCCGTTCTCGGCATGAGTCAGACAGTGCGCGGCGTCATCTCCCGTTCCAAGGGTCAGCCCGTCGAGTTGGTCGACATCGTGATCCCTGATCCCGGTCCGGGTGAGGTGGTCGTGGCGATCCAGGCGTGCGGTGTCTGCCATACCGACCTGACCTACCGCGAGGGCGGCATCAACGACGAGTACCCGTTCCTGCTCGGCCACGAGGCCGCCGGCATCGTCGAGACCATCGGCGAAGGTGTCACCCATGTCGAGGTCGGCGATTTTGTCATCCTGAACTGGCGCGCGGTGTGCGGGGAATGCCGGGCCTGCAAGCGTGGCCGCCCGCACCTGTGCTTCGACACCTTCAACGCCACCCAGAAGATGACCCTGACCGACGGCACCGAACTGTCCCCGGCCCTGGGCATCGGCGCGTTCGCCGACAAGACCCTGGTCCACGAGGGCCAGTGCACCAAGGTCGACTCGGCGGCCGACCCCGCCGTGGCCGGACTGCTCGGCTGCGGCGTGATGGCCGGTATCGGCGCGGCCATCAACACCGGCGCGGTCAACCGCGATGACACCGTCGCCGTCATCGGCTGCGGCGGCGTGGGCGATGCCGCCATCGCCGGGGCCGCCCTGGTCGGCGCGCGGCGCATCATCGCCGTCGACGTCGACGACCGCAAACTGCACACCGCACGCGAATTCGGCGCCACCCACACCATCAATGCCGAAGACCTCGACGCCGTCGAGACCATTCAGGACCTCACCGACGGCAACGGTGCCGATGTCGTCATCGACGCGGTGGGCCGCCCGGAGACCTGGAAGCAGGCCTTCTACGCCCGCGACCTGGCCGGCACCGTCGTGCTGGTGGGTGTGCCCACTCCGGACATGAAGCTCGAGATGCCGCTGGTCGACTTCTTCTCCCGCGGCGGGTCGCTGAAGTCCTCCTGGTACGGCGACTGCCTGCCCGAGCGTGACTTCCCCACCCTCATCAGCCTCTACCTGCAGGGCCGGCTGCCGCTGGAGAAGTTCGTCTCCGAACGCATCAGCCTCGACGCCATCGAGGACGCCTTCCACAAGATGCACGCCGGTGAGGTGCTGCGGTCCGTGGTGGTCCTGTGACCGGCAACGTGCAGCGCGTCGTCACCTCCGGGACATTCAGCCTCGACGGCGGCACCTGGGACGTCGACAACAACATCTGGCTGCTCGGTGACGACTCCGATGTGATCGTCTTCGACGCCGCGCACACCGCCGACCCGATCATCGAGGCCGTCGCCGGGCGCAACGTCGTCGCCGTGATCTGCACCCACGGACACAACGATCACATCACCGTCGCCCCCGAACTCGCCAAAGCTCTCGACACCCCGGTGTTCCTGCACCCGGCCGACGAGATGCTCTGGCGCGTCGTGCATCCCGAGGCCGAATTCCGCACCGTCACCGACGGTCAGGTCCTGACCGCCGGCGGTATCGAGATCCACGCCCTGCACACACCCGGCCACTCGCCGGGATCGGTCTGCTGGTCCGCGCCGGAACTGAACGCCGTCATCTCCGGGGACACGCTGTTCCAAGGCGGACCCGGTGCCACCGGCCGCTCCTACTCGGACTTCCCGACCATTCTGGAGTCCATCTCCAAACGCCTCGGTACCCTGCCCGATGAGACCGTCGTCTACACCGGCCACGGCGACACCACCACCATCGGCGGCGAACTGGTCAACTACGACGACTGGGTCAAGAGAGGCCACTGACCTCAAAAGATCAACGAGATGGTTGCTGAGACGGCCGTCAAGGCAACCATTTCGTGCATCTTGGCAGGCCCGTCGCCGTCCGGGGAGTTGCTGGGATCGCAGCACTCGGCATGGGCTGTCGGCAAGGCGCAAAACGCCTGTTAAACAGGCTAAAGTCGGCTCATGGCACAGCCGTTTCTGCGGATACTGACACTGTGCCTGACGCTGTGTCTGACGGTGGCGTGTTCGGCACCGCAACCGGACCGTGTCTTCATTCGCTCCGAGGCATCGCCGGCACCGGCCGCCCCAGAGGTCCCAGTGTTCGGCGTCAAGGGCACGAACCTGACCCTCGATGGAAAACCGTGGTGGCCGGTGGGGATCAACGCCTATCAACTGGGCACCGACTGGACCGTCAACGCCGGCTGCGGAGCCCAGGTCGACCTGGACACCTTCTTCCGCCAGCTGCCCCCGCACTCGTTGACGCGGTTCAATGCGTTCTCCAGCCTGGCCACGAACAAGGAGACCGGGCTGCTGGACTTCGGTGCACTCGACGCGGTGGTGCGCGCGGCCGAACGGCACGGCCAACTGCTGATCGCCGTGCTGTCCAGCAACGAGGGCAGCTGCGAAGGCGACGTATTCAAGAACTACCGGTGGTACACCGAGGGCTGGCGCACCGATATCAGCCCCGGCGCGCCGATGACCTTCGCGAAATGGCTCGACACCGCGGTGGCGCGGTGGGGGAACTCCCCCGCACTGGCCGGTTGGACCGCCGTCGGCGAACCCGAACCGTCGGACTGCACAGACAGCGCATGCACCTGGCAGCTACGGCAGTGCCACGTCGATTCGGCCCAGGTGCTGCGCGAATTCTACGACGCCACCGGTGCGCGGATTCACGAACTGGACCCCGGTACAACCACTTTCAGTGGCCATGCCGGCGGAAGTCAGTGCGGCGCGGCACGCGAGGAGTTCCAGTACGTCAGCGCATCACCGGGAATCGACGTGTTGGAGTACCACTTCTACGAATCGATGGACTCGCTGCCCGGCAATCCCGCCGACGGCCTGGCTCGGCGCGTGGAACAGGCACGTGCACTGGACAAACCCCTGCTGATCACCGAGATCGGTATGGAGGCCGGATCCTGCGGCTCAACCGACGACCGGGAACAGGTGCTGCGCGGCGCCTTCACCGAGATGCGCAGGCAGGGCGCCGCCGGCGCGATGTTCTGGTCTTATGTACCCGACCCCCGGCATGACGAGTGCACACTCGACATCGGCCCGACGGATCCGCTGATGCGCTTGGTCGGCAGCACCGTCTAGTTTGCGATCAGCGTGAGCCAGTCCCTACCGGGTTGGTGCCACGACGCCGATAGTGAACTGCCATGACGACTTCGAACGGGCGCTCGGCTGCGATCATCGGCGCCGGCCAGACCGGTGTGACGGCCGCGCTGGGCCTGCTGGACAACGGTTTTGACGTCACCCTGTACAGCGACCGCAACCAAGCCGAACTGCGTGACGGCGTGCCGGCGACCGGGACCGCACTGATCTTCGGTGAAGCCCAGCGCGCCGAGGAGAGTCTCGGGCTGAACACCTATCTGGCGACCGCGCCGACGTCGACCGGACAGAGCGTGCGGGTGCGCGATGGTTCGGACGAGGCGATCGCCTTCGACGGGTGGTTTGACGGGGCCCGTGGTGTCGCGGTCGACACGCGGCTCAAGGCCGATGACCGGTTGACGTTGTTCCGGCAGCGCGGCGGTCGGTTCGTCGTCGAGGCCGTCGATCCACAACGGCTCGACGGTATCGCCGCGCAGGCGGATCTGACCCTGGTCGCCACCGGCCGCGGTGGGTTGTCCGCCCTATTCCCGGTCGACGCCACACGCACGGTCTATGACACCCCGCAGCGTCAGCTGCTCGCCTTCTCGGTGACCGGGCTCGGCCACGGACCGGAGGTGTTCGCGCACCGCAGCAGCGCCGGCGGGCAGCATCACGCCTTCACGGTGGTGGCCGGGCAGGGCGAAACCTTCTGGGGGCCGTATCTGCACAAGGATGCCGGACCGAGCTGGGCGTTCCTGGGCTGGGCCCACCCCGGCAGCGACTGGGCGCACCGGTTCGCCTCGGTCACCGACGCGGTATCGGCGCTGGAGGTCACCACGGGGCTGCATCGCGACTACATCGACTGGGATCTGCCGGAGGTCAGCCGCCTGCGGGTCATCGAGGAGGATCGGCATTCCTGGCTGACCGGTGCGGTCACCCAGGTGGTCCGCACCGGGATCGGACACACTGCCGGTGGGCATCCGGTGGCCGCGCTCGGTGACACCGCAATCTCCTACGACCCGATCGGCGGGCAGGGGGCGCAGGGAGGCCTGATCCACGCCGCCGCGTTGGTGCACAAGGCCGCCGCGCATGACGGCCCGTTCGACACCGACTGGCTGACAGCGGCATTCGAGGATTTCTACGATCACCGCGGCCGCGCCGCCCAGCGGGTCACCCAGCTGTTCCTGGCCGACCCGGACTTCGCCGCCTACGGCAACCTATTCTTCGCCGCGGCCAGTGGCAGCCCGCGCTTCGCGGGGCGGCTGTTCGGGCTGCTCGACAACCCGCGCCCGTTCGAGAGCGTCACCGACGAACGGTCTGCCAAGGCGCTGATCACCGATCTGGCCGGCGAGCCCGCCGACGAGGTGCTGGCCCGCTTTGTCCCGGCCGGCAGGTTCGAGCGGTCCAGGCTGCTGCTACCCGCCGCTTAACAGGCGCCGCTTCTCGGATTCGAACTCCGCCTCGGTCAGTGCCCCCGAGTCGCGCAGCGCGGCCAGCGTCTTGAGCGCTTCGATGCGGATGCCGTCCTCGGTCGGCACATAGGACTGCACCGCTCCGAAGGTCACCGCGGGTGCATCCCCGACGCTGAATGTCGGCGGGATCGGCCGGGCGGTGCGTCGTACCCGTGCGGCCCACACCCGCGCGATGATCAGAGCGAGGACACCGAGGCCGAATACCGCCGCACACCACCACGGCGCCTGCCCCATCGAACTGGCGTGGCCGAACGCCAGCCGCGGGTTGATGAAGGCCGTGACGTTCCCGTCGGTGCGGACGGTGTAGTCACCCGCCTCGGCGATATCGGCGACCCAGACCCGGACACGCGCATCGTTGTTGACCGTCGTGGTGCTGCCGATGCTTTCCGTGATCTCGGGGTCGGGCACCCCGGCGGGCTGCTCGATGCCCAGCCGCAGGTCGGGTATCGGTAGCCCGCCGCCGCCGGTGGTACCGATGATCTGGGTGTGGAAGCTGATCGTCACCTCCCCCGCCGGCAGCCGCAACTCGGCTCGGCCGGGGATCGGGACCTCACCGTAGGCGTTGTAGCGGTCGAACACGAACACGTTGAGCAGAAGGGTGACGATGAACCCGATACCGGTGGCCACCACGGTCAGCACCGCGATCACGGTGAGCAGCCGGGGCACGGTTGCTGGTGACATACCGCGAAGTCTGACACGTGCATCGGCGGCGCGTACCGGCGTACGGGACTACCCTGACGAGAATGCCCGAGTCGAGCGTGGTGGTGCGCCCCATACCGGTGGGCAGCGGCGACTACAGTGCTGCCTCCCGGTTGCAGGCCGCCGGTCTGAAGCGCGCGATCGGGTTGTTCGAACAGGCCGCCGCGGCGGTGCCGATCCCGCGCGCTCCGCTGCCGATCGTGATCGCCGACTACGGCGCCGCCAACGGTCACAATTCGCTGCTGCCCCTCAATGCGGCGATCGCCGTGCTGCGCAAGCGCACCCGCCCGGAGCATTCGATCCTGGTCACCCACACCGATGTCCCGGAGAACGACTTCTGCGAGCTGTTCCGCGTGCTCGGTGACGATCCGGACAGCTACCTGCGTCATGACGCGGCGACCTTCTCCTCAGCGGTCGGGCGGTCGTTCTACACCCAGATACTGCCCGCCAACACCGTCAGCCTCGGCTGGTCATCCTGGTCGATCCTGTGGCTGAGCAGCATCCCGGCCACGGTGGGAGACCACGTGCACTCCTCGCTCAGCGCCGACAGTGAAGTCCGCGGCAGTTATGCGCGGCTGGCCGCCCGCGATTGGCATGAGTTCGTCGCCTATCGCGGGCGGGAACTGTGCCCGGGTGGTCGTGCCGTGGTGATGACGATGGCGATCACCGAGGACGGCGAATTCGGCTACCGACCATTGTTCGCCGCGCTGCTGGCCGAGCTGACGGAACTGGTGGCGCGCAACGTGATCACCGCCGATGAGCTGTGCCGGATGTCGATCCCGATCGCGGGACGCGCGGCGGCAGATTTCGCCACCCCGTTCGCACCATCCGGCCGGTTGGAACAGCTGACGATCGAACATTTGGAAGTGTTCGATGCCGAGGACCGGTTCTGGCGCCAGTACCAGAAGGACGGTGACACCAAGGCTTTCGGCGCTCAGTGGGGCGCGTTCCTGCGGGCTGCGGTGTTCGGAGCGCTGGCAGGCTTCGTCGACCCGGCCCGGCGGGCCGGGTTCTGTGATGCGTTGCAGGCTGGAGTCAGCGCTCGGATGGCCGCCGAACCGCAGGAGATGCAGATCCCGATGGCGCAGGTGGTGCTGCACAAGAAGCCGCGCAGCTAGCCCCAGGCGGGCACGGCGGCGTCGATGAGATGCGGCCCGGGTGCGGCCAGCGCGGCGCGGAACTGATCGGCGAGTTCCTCGGCCGTGGTCGCCCTGCTGGCCGGTACTCCGAAACCCGTTGCGATGGCCACGAAATCGATGTCCGGGCGACTGATGTCCAGCAGTGACCTGGCCTGCTCCCCCGTCTCGTGCGCCCCGACCCTGGCGAGTTCCAGCTGCAGGATGGCGTAGGCGTGGTTGTTCAGGATCACCACCGTGATGTCGAGGTTCTCCCGGGCCATCGTCCACAACGCCGAGATCGTGTACAGCGCACTACCGTCGGCCTGTAAGGCGATCACCGGACGGTCCGGGGCGGCGACGGCGGCGCCCACGGCCACCGGCAGCCCCTGCCCGATCGCACCACCGGTCAAGGTCAGCACATCGTGGCGCGGCGATCCCGCGGTTGCGGCGGGCAGCAGCACACCGCTGGTGTTGGCCTCATCGGAGATGACGGCCCGCTCGGGCAGCAGCGCACCGATCACCTGCGCCCAGTTCGCCACCGTCAGTGGACCACTGGGCAATTCCGGGACCGACGTCTCCGGTAGCTGCAGCGGTCCGGCGCCGAGTTGGTCGGCCAGCGCGCCGAGGTCACCGGGTGCCATCACATGAGTCTGCACACCGGCCGGAACCAGGCTGCTGGGCTTGCCCGGATAAGCGAAGAAGGCCACCGGCGCCCGCGCACCGGCCAGCACCAGATGACTGACCCCGGCGAGCTGTTGTTCGGCCTGCTCGGCCAGGTACCCGAGCCGCTCGATCACCGGAAGTCCCTGCCCTCGTTGAAGTTTGGCGGGGAAGGTCTCGACCAGCAGGCGAGCCCCGGTGGCGGCCGCAATCCGCGCGGCGGCGGTCGACCCGGCCGCGGATGTCGCCTCACCGCCCAGCAACACGACGGTGTCGGGGCCGTGCGACCGCAGTACGTCCAGCGCCACGTCGATGCCCACCCCGGTATCGACGGGCGTGTCGACAGTCGGCCGTTCGACCGGCGGTTCGGCCGGGCTCCACGAGTAGTCGGCGGGCAGAATCACCGTCGCGACCCGACCCGGTGGTCCGAGCGCCGCGGTGATGGCGGCATCGACGGCCGGGCCGAGGTCTGCCGCCGAATCCGGGCGGACCACCACCCCGTCAGGCCAGCCGGCCAGTGCCTCGATATCGGATTCCAGTGGTGCGTCGAACGGCACATGTCCCGTGGCGTGATCGCCGACAACGTTGACCACCGGCGAGTGTGCGCGCCGCGCATTGTGCAGATTGGCCAACCCGTTGGCCAGCCCGGGACCGAGGTGCAGCAGGGTGGCCGCCGGTGTGCCGGCTATGCGGGCGTAACCGTCGGCCGCGCCGGTGGCGACCCCCTCGAACAGACACAGCACCGCCCGCATAGCCGGGGCGGAGTCCAGCGCCGCCACGAAATGCATCTCGGAGGTGCCCGGGTTGGCGAAGCACGCCGACACGCCCGCGGCGAGCAATCGTTCGATGACTATCTGGGCCCCGGTTGCCGTCACCCACACCAAGTTAGCGGATGGTCCCCACACCGGGAATCAGCGGGAGATCCAGCGCCGTCACCCACCCCGGCGGCAGGTCGTTGACCGCGGGCACCGCATTGAGCGCGCGCAGCCCGGTGGCCAGACAACCGGCGGCTGCGGCATCACGCCCCGACCCGTCGGTGAAGCGGAACGCGGTCTCCTGCGAAATGCTCGGCGTCCCTTCGATATCCACACGGTAGACGTCGTTGTCGTTGCCGGTCGGCCAGTCCGGTGCGGCGTCCAGGCCGATCCGGTTGACATGCTCGAGCTGGATGCGGGTCTCACCGTGGTAGCGACCGTTGATGGTGAACCGGACGGCAGCCACATTGCCCGACTCGATAACCCCCTTCGCGGATTTGCGATCCTCGGGGGTGACCCACTTCTCCCAGGTCGTGGTGATCTCGTCGAGCGTGATCCCGGCCGCATGAGCGATCATCGGAACCGTTGCGCCCCAAGCCATGATGAGGATCTCCGGGCTCTCCAGCAGCGGCCGGTACTCGGGCGGGCGCCCGATGCCCATCTCGAATTCGTAGTCACCGGTGTAGTTGGTGTAATCCAGCAGTTCGGAGGCCCGCACGGTCTTCACCTCCGAACACAGTCCCATCAGCGTCAGCGGGAACAGGTCGTTGGCGAAACCCGGGTCGATGCCGGTGGTGAAACATGAGGCCTGGCCCACCTCGCACGCCTGCGTGATCGGATCGATCCAGTTGGGCGGGTTCAGGTGCATCTGCGGCCACACCCACGGTGTCATGGCCGTCGAGGTGACGTCGATACCGGCCCGCAGGAAGCACGTGATCAGCTCGATGTTGGCGTCGGCCTGCGCGGCCGTCGGCCCGTAGTGCACCAAAGCGTCGGGTTTCAACGCGATCAGCGCATCGACGTCATCGGTCGCGGTGATGCCCAACGCCCCGCCCAGGCCGCAGATCTCACCGACGTCACGGCCGACCTTCGCCGGATTGCTGACGCCCACCCCGACCAGTTCGAACGCCGGGTGTTTGACGATCTCGGCGATCACCATGGCGCCGACGAAACCTGTGCCCCAGACCACTACACGCTTGCTCATCGCATTGCTCCTAGTAGCACCGGCGCAGGCCGCCGGGTTCGCAGTACAGCGGGTATTCCTGGACCGGGATGGGCAACGGGTCGCGGAAGGTCAGCGTGAACGGTTTGGTCTCCAACGTCGCGGGCAGCCCGCAGACCTGGTTGTGCGAGATGGTGCGCACCCCGGTCATGGTGACCGAGTCGAACTTGTACGTCTCGTAGAGCGGAACCGTGTCACCGTTCGGACAGGTCAACCCGTCCATGGTGTTGACGTTGTAGGTCCATTGCCCACTGGTGAGCTTGGCGTCACCACCCTTGGCGACCGCGGTCGGTGTCGAGCTGACCTTCAGCACACAGGCGACCGGGTCGCGGATCTCGACCCGCAGATCACCCACGACCGGCACACAGATCGGGTAGATCGCCCAGTTGGCCTCGGGCAGACCGTCCTGGTGGAAGGTGTAGTTGCCCTCCAGGATGTGCTGCGGGTTGGCCTGGGCCGGTGCGGCGAACACCACCATGCCCACCGCCAGGAGCGCGACACTGAACAATCCGCGAAGTGTGTTCACACGTCGCAGTATTGCAGGGCCCATCTGACCCGTCCGGCGTTTGCTCCGTGAGAGGGTTCCGGACATGACCTCATTGGACGGGAAAGTCGCATTGATCACCGGGGCGTCGGCTGGGCTGGGCGCCGCCACGGCCAAGCTGTTCGCCGAGCGCGGGGCCACCGTGTACGGCGTGGCCAGGAATACCGATCGGATGGCCGAGGTGTTCGCCGAGGTACCCGGCGGGCGGTTCCGGTCCTATGACATCGGCTCGGCGCAGGCCTGCAAGCAGGCCGTGGACGACTGTGTCGAGGCGTTCGGGCGTGTCGATGTGCTGGCCAATGTGGCCGGGTTCCACCAGATGCGTCGCACCTCCGCGGTCACCGATGCCGACTGGGATCTCGATCTCGCGGTCAATCTCAACGGGCCGTTCTTCCTGTGTCGGGCCGCGCTGCCGCATCTGCTTGCCGCCGGCGGCAACATCGTGAACGTGGCATCGGTCGCCGGGGTCGAAGGCGAGGTGTACTCGGCCGGCTACTGCGCCGCCAAGCACGGGCTGATCGGGTTGACCCGGGCACTGGCGGTCGAGTTCACCAAGGAGACGCTGCGCGTCAATGCGGTGTGCCCGGGCGGCATGCTGACCGCGCAGGTCACCGAGTTCGCCGCGCCCGAGGATGCCGACTGGGATCTGATCATGCGTATCGCCGCGCCGCGCGGAATGATGGATCCGACCGACGTCGCCAAGACCATCGCGTTCCTGGCCAGTGACGACGCGGCCGCAATCCACGGCGCGGTCTACCGCGTCGACAACGGGAAGGGTGCCGACTGATGAACGAAATCGCCTCGGGGACAGACT
This sequence comes from Mycobacterium sp. C31M, assembly GCF_053345865.1. NCBI lineage: Bacteria > Bacillati > Actinomycetota > Actinomycetes > Mycobacteriales > Mycobacteriaceae > Mycobacterium > Mycobacterium sp. C31M. The sequence goes on from NZ_JBKFAX010000007.1 coordinate 51,986, forward strand.
CGATCGGCACGGTCGGCAGCACGGCGGTCGAAGGTTCGATCGGCACGGTGGGCGGCGCCGGGGTGGCCGGCTCGATCGGCACGGTCGGCAGCGCCGGGGTCGTCGGATCCATCGCCACCGTGCAGAGCGCGGGGGTCGCGGGGTCGATCGGCACCGGCGGTAGCGCCGGGGTGGCCGGCGGGTTCGCGGTCGTCGGCAGCGCCTTCCTGGTGTTGTGTGCGGCCCTGGTCGGCTGTGTGGCCTGCCTGGGCTGCGTGGCGTGCCGCAAGTGCGCGGCCTGTGTGGGGTGCGTTGCGTGCACCGACTGTGTCGGTTGTGTCGGGTGCGTCAACTGCTCGGGCCTGCGCGGTGCCGTAGGCCTGCGCGACGTGCACGCCTGAGTCGCGCCGGAGAGCTAGCCGACCGGGGCGACGCGGATACCGGTTGCCACGGAGAGCCGAGCCGATTCCCGCGCCTCCGCCCCCACCTGTCGAGAAGGCGCCGACGAACGCCGTGACGCTGAGCATCAAGCGTGAAGGGTTGCGCGCCAAGGTGACTGTGGGCAACACCTCAGACCTGCAGGCGCAATGCACCTACCGGGCCAGGGAGGTGTACACGGTGGTGGTGACGTGCACTGCCGACTTCAACGGTGAGAACGTCGAGATCGGCCGTGTGCAACAGGACTTCTCGAGCTTCTGGTCAGCGCGGGATCTGGGGACCGATCTTGCGGGCCAGGTCGACGGCTGCCGCGCTGGACTCGTCGGCCGACATCGACAGGACAGCGACCTGGACCAGGTTGTTGCGGCCGCCCGCGGCAAACTCCACCTGCCCGGGCACCAGATAACGCATGCCGTCCGGCCCCGGTGTACCCACATCGGGAAACCCAGGTTCGGGCGGCGGGAGGGTGTTGTTCACCGCCGAACCCGGATTCCCGATCTCGTGACGTCCTGCGCTGACAGCAGCGCGCACGCATCGATCACCACCGCAGCGGCCACCGACGACGTCTCGGCGGCCTCCTCCGCCCCGGGGCGGGATCGTCCACAGTGGGTTGCGAGCCGCAACCCGCCACGAACAACATCGACCCCAGCACGAGAACCCGCGACACCTTCAGATGGTCAGCCATCAGCCAGACGCTAGCGACGGCGCGATACCGGATCCCGCTTGCGAGCAGATGGTTAGGTACGGCGGCGGCCCATCAGCGCCGCACCGCCGACCGCGCCGAGGCTCAGCACGGCGCACGCGACTGCCGCGGTGATCAACAGCGTCTGGTTGTCGCCCCCGGTTTCCGGCGCGGCCTCGGCGGCCAGCCGCAACCGGTAGTCACCGGGCAGCGGAGCCTCGCGCGGCTCGTCAAGACCCGGGTACTGCTGGGTGCGGTGCACCTCGAAAAGCCGCTCCCCTCCGGCACTCTGCTTCCACACACCCCAGGCCGGGGTCACCCCGTCCAGCAGCACCCGACGTTCGCCGTAGCGGGCGTCATCGCCGACATCGACGATGCGCTGCACCCGGAACGGCTCGTACACCGCATCCGAGTAGCGCACCTGGACCGGCACGTTGTCGTAGCGGTACAGCGGCGGTGGGGGCGGCGGGGCGATGGCATTGATATTGGCGATGTTGGGGATGAAGCCGCCCCCGAAGAAGCTGCCGACCGCGACCCCGACCGCCGTGCTGACCACGGTGTTGATGGTGTTGAGAACCACCGCGGTGAAGCTGTAGGCGGCCAGGTCGGCGACGTACATGACCATTCGCTGCAACGGCGGGATCGTCACGACGCGCGGCCGGTTCTCGTACTCGTAGACGATGCGCACCGGGTCGCGGTACGGATTGACGATCATCGGCCGGTAGAACTCGTCGTACTGCACCCAGTCCGGATTCCACTGCCGCACGCGACGGTCCCAGTCACGTTGTTCGGCGCGCAGCTCACGCTGATCCTCGCGCAGTTGGCGCTGGTCCTCGCGCAGCTGTCGCTGATCCTCCCGCAAATCGCGGCGCTCGTCGTCCAGGCGGTCGCGCTCCCGCTCGACACCGATCAACGACGACAGCTGCGCGAGTTCGTCGACGCGGGCCGGTTCGGGCTTCACCTCGACCGGCGCCGCGATGCGCGCCAGCTCGACATCGGCGGCCGGGGCCGCGAGAGTGTCGGGTTTCAGCGTCTCGATGACCGCGGCGGTCTTTTCCACCTCGGAGGATTCGACGGATTCCGACGGTTCCGTGGTCTCTGACGGCTCCGAAGATTCGGTGGGCGCCGCGGGTTCCGAAGTCTCGGTGGGCTTCGCGGTTTCGGTGGGCTTCGCGGTTTCGGTGGGCTTCGCGGTTTCGGTGGACTCGGCCGAGGTCTCGGCGGCTACCTCCGCGGGCTTCTCGGTGGTGGTCTCGGCGGAGCGGACGGGCCGCTCGGCCGTGGTGGGCTTCGCGGTGTGGGTGGGCTCCGCAGCGGGCTCGGCGGCCGGGGCCGACGTGCGCGGTGCCGGTGTTGGAGTCGTGCTGCGCGGCGAAGACGGTGCCACGGTCGACGAGGTCACCGCCGACGACGTGACCGGCGTCTGGGTCCGCGGTGCCGGCGCGGCCGTCGTGCTGACCGTGGTTCTGGGCGTCGTGGGCTCCGCCACCACCGGCTCGGGTGCTGGTTCGGCCGTCGGCGTCACCACGGGTTCGGGTTCGGGCTCGGCGGTCTTCGTGACCACCGGTGAGTCGGGCACCGGCGCGACCGTCGGCGTCGTGACCTCGACCACCGGCTCGGGTGTGCGCTCCACCGTCGCCTCGGCGGTCGGCTGCTCGTACACCGTCTCCGGCTCGGGCACCTCGACGGTGGTCGTCTCCGCGGAAGACGGATCGGCGATCGCCGGTGCCACGCCGACCGTCAATGCGGTCAGCGACAGCACCACCGTGGAGGCCACCCCGGCCACCAGGCTGCGCATCAGGAATTCCTCACGTGCGGCACTCATGGTGCATCGACTCCTCGAAGTTCTAGGAGCAGGGCAATTCTCAGCCACTACTGCATTGCGCAGTCATCTCCCCCGACACCGGCCGTGCGGCCCAGCAGCTGTCTCGCATGGTTCATCGCTGTGGGCGCCGCAGTGTTACATGGCCACGGAAGTACCTGCTTTCAGCCAACCGGGCCGTCAACCGGTTTCGGCTGAAGCCACGCAGATCCTGACCGCAGGTGATCTGACACCATGACCGGATGCCCACCCGCGAATTCGTCCTCACCGACGAATTCCGCGACGCCATGGAACTGTTGGCCCACGGCCGGCACATGTTCCTCACCGGTAAGGCCGGCACCGGCAAGTCGACGTTGATCCGGCGTTTCATGGCGCAGACCGACCGCAATGTGGTGGTCGTCGCACCCACCGGGATCGCCGCACTCAATGTCGACGGCTACACCGTGCACCGACTGTTCGGGTTCAACGCCACCACCACGCTGGCCGATATCCGGACCGGCCGCTACTACCCCGGACGGTTCGCCCGGACGGTCAAGGCACTGGACACCCTGATCATCGATGAGGCGTCGATGGTCCGCGCCGACCTGTTCGACAAGGTGGCCGCCGCGCTGGGACGGTACGGCCCCGATCCGGGTGCCCCGTTCGGCGGGGTGCAACTGGTCCTGGTCGGCGACCTCTACCAGCTGCCGCCGGTGGTCACCGAGAACGAGGCCGCCTTCTTCGCCGACCGGTACGGGACCCCGTACTTCTTCTCCGCGGACAGCTTCGACCGCGACGAGTTCCCTATGGTCGCGCTGACCACGGTGTTCCGCCAGCTCGGCGACGACCGAATGACCGCCATACTCAACGAGATCCGTGAGGGTGTGCTGCTCGGGCATGCGCAGGCCGAACTGAACGCCCGCACCGATCCGGACTTCGTGCCGCCCGATGACGAGTTCTGGCTGACGCTGGCCCCGACGAACCGACTGGTGACTGCGCGCAACCGGCAGCAGCTCGGGCGGCTCGACGGTGACGAGATCGTCGCGCATGCCCGCCAGACCGGGGATCTGAGCCTGTTCGACCCACCTGCCGACGAGACGCTGCGATTCAAGATCGGCGCACAGATCATGATGCTCACCAACGATCCGGCCGACCGTTGGGTCAACGGCACCCTGGGCAAGGTCGTCGCGCAGGTGGCAGTTGATTCATCGGTCATCGTCGAGTTCACCGACGGCACCCGCGCCGAGGTGGGCCCCAACGTGTGGGAGGCGACCCGGCCGGTCATCGAGGGCGGTTCGCTGCACCACGAGGTCTGCGGCACCTTCACCCAGCTGCCGTTCAAACTGGCTTGGGCCATCACCATCCACAAGAGCCAGGGGCAGACGCTGGACCGCCTGGTTGTCGACCTGACCGGCGGCATGTTCTCCTACGGGCAGCTGTATGTGGCCCTGAGCCGCTGCACCTCACTGGGCGGCCTGGTGCTCAAACGCCCTGTGCTGCCCAAGGATCTGAAGACCGACCGGCGCATCGCACGGTTCCTGCAGACCGCCGGCGACGACGATCAGGGTGCCCGTCGCCACTGTGCCATCGGCATGCTGACCGTCGGCGACGAGGGCCGGATGTCGCGGCCCCGCCCGGTCGAACTCGCCGTCGCCTTCGACGACGGCACCGCGGTGAGCACGCTGGTCAACCCGCAACGTGATCTCGCCGACGCGCGTACCGCCTACGGCATCACCGTCGCCGATATCCTGCTGGCCCCCACCTTGGCCGAGGCCTGGGCGATCATCGCCCCGATGCTGACCGGTTGCACACCGGTGGGACCGCACATCGACGAGACCCTCGGCCTGATCGACTTCGAGCTCAAACGGCTCGGACACGTGACGGTCATGCCGTTGGGCGTACCGAACCGCGGCGCGAGCAACGCAGCCCGCGCCCTGGACCGCGCCACCGCCGCATTGCACCGGTTCACCGAGAACACACCACCCACAACGGGTTCCACACCGTTCGGCGACCCACCCGAATCGGCGTCGGGGCATCTGCTGACCCGCGACCCCGACACGCCGACACCGACCTCGGCGCACCTGCCCGCCCTGTCGGCGCTGCTGGAGGTCAGCACGTACGTCGGGCCGGCCCTGCTCGGTTTACCCACCACCGCGGCGCCACCGGACACGCCGTGGGTCGCGGCGGCCCGGCATTCGGTGGCCGGTCAGCTGCGCGCCGCGGCCGGCCGGGTCCGGCTCACCGCCGAGGCCCGTGACCGGTTGCACACGGCGCAGACCCTGCTCGGGGTCGACATCATCGACACCGCAACACAATCCGATATGCCCGATATCGACGCGGTGCTGGTGGCGGGCGCGCGGATCTGTTTCACCGGCACCGCGCTGGACGGCGCAGGGCGTGAGGTGCCGCGCGAGGAGATGATGCGACTCGCGACGGCCGCCGGCCTGTCGCCGGTGAAGACGGTGACCAAGACCCGCTGCGAGGTGCTGGTGACCGCCGAGGCCGGCACCCAGTCCGGTAAGGCCCGCAAGGCGCACGAACTGGGCAAACCGGTGTTCGCCGCCGAGGACTTCCTGCAATGGGCGCGTGATCACTCGTCATCGCCCGGCACACCTTAAGGTCGGAACCGTGAACCGGCTGGACCGCTTCTTCGAAATCACCGCCCGCGGCTCGACGATCTCTTCCGAGCTGCGTGGCGGCGTCGTCACCTTCATCGCGATGGCCTACATCATCGTGCTGAACCCGATCATCCTGTCCGGTTCGGCGGATGTCACCGGCAACCAGCTGGGATTCACCCAGGTCTCGGCCGTGACATCGCTGGCCGCCGGGGTGATGACCATCCTGTTCGGAGTGGTCGCGCGGCTACCGTTCGCGTTCGCCGCCGGGCTGGGCATCAACTCGTTCCTGGCCACCTCGGTGGTCGGCGAGCTGACCTGGGCCGAGGCCATGGGCCTGGTGGTCATCAACGGCATCATCATCGTGCTGCTGGCGGTCACCGGTCTGCGCCGGCTGATCTTCGATGCGGTGCCCATGCAGCTCAAGCTGGCGATCACGGCGGGCATCGGGTTGTTCATCCTCTTCATCGGGCTCGTCGATGCCGGCTTCGTCGCGTCCACCGGCGGGCCCTCGCCACCGGTCGGGCTCGGTGGCCAAGGTGCGGGCTCGATCACCAGCATCCCCACCGTGGTCTTCGTGTTCACCCTGTTGATCACCGGAATCTTGGTGGCCCGCAAGGTCCGCGGCGGCATCCTGATCGGCCTGATCACCGGCACGGTCGTCGCCGTCGCCATCGAGGCGATCTGGCATCTGGGCTCCTCGGTCGACAAACCGGGCGGCTGGGGCCTGTCGGTGCCGACGCTGTCCGGGTCCCCGTTCGCGGTGCCGGACCTGTCCCTGGTCGGTGAGTTCAGCCTCGGCAGTGTCGGGCGGATCGGCATCCTGGCCGCGGTCATGCTGGTGTTCACGCTGGTGTTCACCAACTTCTTCGACGCCATGGGTACCTTCACCGGCCTGTCACGACAGGCCGGTGTCGCCGATGACCAGGGCAACTTCCCGCGGCTGCAGTCCGCGCTGGTCGTCGAGGGCGCCGGCGCGGTCGTCGGCGGTGCCGCCTCGGCATCGTCGAACACCGTCTTCATCGAATCCGGTGCCGGTATCGGCGAGGGTGCCCGCACCGGGCTGGCCAGCCTGGTGACCGGCGCGCTGTTCCTGGCGGCCATGTTCGTGACCCCGCTGGCGGCGATCGTGCCCACCGAGGTGGCAGCCGCGGCGCTGGTGATCGTCGGCGCCATGATGGCCTCGCACCTGCGCGATATCGACCTGTCGGATTTCTCCATCGCGCTGCCGGTGGTGCTGACCGTGGCGGTGATGCCGCTGAGCTATTCGATCGCGAACGGTATCGGCGTCGGGTTCATCTCCTGGGTCATCGTGCGGACCGCGGCCGGCAAGGGCCGTGAGATCAGTCCGCTGCTGTGGGTCGTCGCCGTCGGGTTCCTGCTGTACTTCGCCCGCGGCTGGATCGACTCGCTGATCGGGGTATGACCGTCGACATCGAGGGACCCTCGCGCCGTACCCACATCATCCGACTGGCGGCGCTGGCCGCGTTCCTGCTCGGGCTCTGGTACCTGATCGGCATCGAACGGGTCCTCGACGTCACCGATATCCGTGCGGCGGTGGCCTCCACCGGACCGGCCGCACCACTGGTCTATGTGGTGGTGTCGGCAATACTGGGCAGCCTGTTCGTGCCGGGCCCGATCCTGGCCGCCGGCAGCGGGCTGCTCTTCGGACCTGTCGTCGGGGTGTTCGTCACCCTGGGCGCCACCGTGGGCACCGCGATGATCGCCAGCCTCGCCGGCCGGCGCGCCGGCCGGGACAGTACCCGGGCACTGCTGGGCGCCGAGCGGGCCGACCGGATCGACGCACTGATCGCCCGGGGCGGGTTGTGGGCGGTGGTCGGCCAGCGGTTCGTGCCCGGAATATCCGACGCCGCGGCCTCATACGCCTTCGGCGCGTTCGGAGTTCCATTGTGGCAGATGATGATCGGCGCATTCATCGGTTCGGTGCCGCGCGCGTTCGTGTACACCACGCTGGGAGCCTCGGTCGACGATCTGACTTCTCCCCTGGTGTACGTGGCGATCGGGGTGTGGTGTGTGACCGCCGTTATCGGCGCGTTCGCCGCGCACCGCGGCTACCGCAGCTGGCGTAACCGCGCAAACGAATGAATCCGCGGTCCGGGTCGCACGTTCGGCCCGGCTGACGGATGATCTGGGGCATGAAGCGGGAAGTCGGTGCCCAGCTCGAGGTCGACATCGCCGCACCCACCACGCTGGAATTCCAGATCGCGGTGGCCCCGCACCCGGGTGCCGAGGTGTACGAGTCATTGACCTTCACCCTCGACGGGGAACCCGTGCAACCGCTGGCGATCAGCGGGACCCACGGTAATCGGATCCACAAGTTCGACGCCGGTGTCGGCCACCTACGGGTCGAGTACGCGGCCACCGTGCTCGGCTACGCCGATCCCCCTCCGGTCACCGAATATGACCTGTCGATGTACCTGCGGCCCAGCCGATATGCCGAATCGGACAAGCTGCTCGGTTTCGCGGCAACCGAATTCGGAGACCTGTCGGACCCGGCCGCCCTGCTGGCCGGCGTCGCGGCCTGGGTGGGCCGCCGACTGCAGTACGTGCCGGGTTCCAGCGATCCCATCGACGGGGCGGTGGACACCATGCTGGCTGGCGCCGGCGTGTGCCGGGACTACGCGCACCTGGTGGTGGCACTGCTGCGGGCGGTCAAGGTGCCGGCCCGGTTGGTGTCGGTATATGCGCCGGGATTGTTCCCGATGGATTTCCACGCGGTGGCCGAGGCGTTCGTCGACGGGCAGTGGCGGGTGGTCGATGCGACCCTGCTCGCGCCGCGCGACAGCCTGGTGCGCATCGCGACCGGACGGGATGCCGCCGACACCGCGTTCCTGGACAATCACAATGGCGCCATCGCGCTGACCCTGCTGTCGGTCAGTGCGATCACCGAGGGGGTACTACCCACCGACGCCGTGGATCAGCTCGCCACGCTGCACTGACCGAGCACACTGACCGCGTTGCGTCGTCCGGTGCTCACGTAGACGGTGCCGTTATCTGGGCCGACGGCGATAGCCGTCGGCGCGGCGACACTGACCGTCGCGGCGACGGTGTGGCTGTGCGCGTCCAGTGCCCACACCGTGTCGTCGTCACGGCCGGCCACATAAACACGGGCGCCGCCCGCGTCGACCGCGAGCCGCAGCGGGCCGCGTCCCACCTCGACGGTGCCGGTGATCCGTAGGGCGGCCGCGTCGATGAACGTCACCACACCGTCACCGGCGACGTAGACGGCCGTGCCGTCCGGACTGACGGCCACCGCCGATGATTCCCCTCCCACCGCGAGCACCGCGGTGACCTCGGCGGTGGCCGCGTCCAGCACGGTGACCCCGGACGTGTCGGTGACATAGATGCGCCCACCCACCGGGTCGACGGCGACCCATTGCGGGGTGGCATGGAAGTCCACTGCTGTCACCACGCCCATCGTGGCGGTGTCGTACACCGTCAACTGACGGGTGCTGTCACACACCACGTACAGCCGGTCGCCGGCCGGGCTGATGGCCACCGACCGCGGCCGCGGCTGCGCGACCTCGGCGATGACGCGCAGCGAGTCGGTGTCCAGCACGGTGACCGCGCCCTCACCGCTGCGTGCGACGTACAACCGGTCGCCGTCGGGATGCACGGCGAGCGCGGCCGGATCCGAATCGACGGTGACCGTGCCGACGGACGCGTGCGCCGCGGTGGCGACCACCGACACGTCGGCGCTGTTGACGTTGGCCACGTACAGCCGGTCCCCGCGCGGACCGACCGCGAGATCGAACGGATGGCTGCCCACCGCGATCGTGTGCACAACGTTGAACATGTGGTCTCCCGTCGAAGGCTTCCACCGCACTCTGCCCGCGCCCCGGCAAGCAGTCGCGAGTAGTCGACTACCTGTATTCGGCACGACACCGTGGGCGAGATGGCGCTCACACCGCGACCTGCAAGGACAGCCTGTCCTGCCATTGCGGGCGCAAATCTGGTAGGAACAAAGCACCTCTAACAGACCAGGAGGAGAGACCGGCGTGCCCGACTCTTCAGCGGCGACGGTCGTCACTCCCCAGGAGCAGCACCGCGGCGGTATAGCCAAGTTCATCCGCAAGTTCGCGATCTTGATCATCGTGGGCTGGATCGCGGTGGTCGCGTTGCTGACCCTGACGGTGCCGCCACTGGAAACCGTCGGCCAGATGCGTTCGGTGTCGATGAGCCCGGACTATGCGCCGTCGGTGATCGCCAGCAAGCGCATCGGCCAGGTGTTCGACGAGTACCACTCCGACAGCCAGATCATGATCGTGTTGGAGGGCGAGGAGAAGCTCGGCGCCGACGCGCACTACTTCTACAACGACCTGGTCGACCGACTCGAGGCCGATACCGCCCACGTCGAACACGTCCAGGACTTCTGGGGCGATCCGCTGACCGAGGCCGGCGCCCAGAGCGCCGACGGCAAGGCCGCCTATGTGCAGGTGTTCCTCGCCGGCAACATGGGCGAGGCACTGTCCAACGAGTCGGTGGAGGCGGCCAAACAGATCGTCGACGCGGTGCCGCCGCCACCGGGTATCAAGGTCTACGTCACCGGCGGATCGGCGTTGGTGGCCGATCAGCAGATCGCCGGTGACCGCAGTGTCCAGGTGATCGAGAGCGTCATCTTCATCGTGATCATCACGATGCTGCTGCTGGTGTACCGGTCCATCCTGACCACCCTGCTGGTGTTGGTGATGGTGGTGCTCAGCCTGTCCTCGGCGCGCGGTGTGGTGGCGTTCCTCGGCTATCACGAGCTGATCGGCCTCTCCACCTTCGCCACCCAGATGTTGGTGACGCTGGCGGTGGCCTCGGCCACCGACTACGCGATCTTCCTGATAGGTCGTTATCAGGAGGCCAGATCGGTCGGCGAGGACCGGGAGTCGGCCTACTACACGATGTTCCACGGCACCGCGCATGTGGTGCTGGGCTCGGGTATGACGATCGCGGGCGCCATGCTGTGCCTGCACTTCACCCGGTTGCCGTACTTCCAGACCCTCGGCATCCCGATGGCCTTCGGCATGGTGACCGTGGTGTTGACCGCGCTGACCCTGGGTCCGGCGATCGTGACGGTCGCCAGCCGCTACCGCAAACTGCTGGAACCCAAGCGCGCGATGCGGATTCGCAGCTGGCGCCGGGTCGCCGCGGTGATCGTGCGGTGGCCGGGGCCGGTGCTGTTCGCCACCGTCGCGCTGTCGCTGATCGGCCTGCTGGCGCTGCCCGGCTACCGGACCAACTACAACGACCGCAACTACCTGCCGCAGAATCTGCCGGCCCAGGAGGGCTTCGCCGCCGCCGAGCGGCATTTCTCGGTGGCCCGGATGAACCCCGAGGTGCTGCTGGTCGAGACCGACCGCGACCTGCGCAACCCGGCTGACTTCCTGGTCATCGACAAGATCGCCAAGGGCATCTTCCGGGTGCCCGGGGTGGGCAATGTGCAGGCGATCACCCGGCCGCAGGGCGAGCCGCTGGAGTTCAGCACCATCCCAGCGCAGATGAGCATGAGCGGTTCCAGCCAGCAGATGAATCAGGCGTACATGGAGGACATGTTCGCCAATATGCTGGCCCAGGCCGACGATATGCAGTCGACCATCGACACCATGAACAACATGGTCGCGTTGATGACGGAGATGAGCGCCACCACGCAGAGTCTGGTCGGCAAGAGCAACGAGATGGCCGTCGATATCGCCGAATTGCGGGACAACATCTCCAATTTCGACGATTTCTTCCGGCCGATCCGGAACTACTTCTACTGGGAACCGCACTGTTACAACATCCCGATCTGCTGGTCCATGCGATCGGTGTTCGATGCACTCGACGGCACTGACAGGCTGACGACCCAGTTCGAAGAGGTGCTGCCCGACCTGAACCGGATGGCCGCACTGATGCCGGAGATGCTGTCGGTCATGCCCGCCCAGATCGCGTCGATGGAGTCCTCGCGCGACATGATCCTGCGGATGTACCAGACCCAGAAGGGCATCCAGGATCAGGGCATGGAGATGCAGGCCAACCAGAGCGCGATGGGTGACGCCTTCAACGACTCCAAGAACGACGACACGTTCTATCTGCCGCCGGACATCTTCAACAACGAGGATTTCAAACGTGGGATGGAGAGCTTCATCTCCCCCGACGGAAAATCGGTGCGGTTCATCATCTCTCACGCCAATGACCCGCTGACACCCGACGGCATCCAGCTGATCGACCAGATCAAGACCGCCGCCAAGGAGTCCATCAAGGGCACCCCGCTGGAGGGCTCCAAGATCTACATGGCCGGTACCGCCTCGGCGTTCAAGGACATGCAGGAGGGCAACAACTACGACCTGATCATCGCCGGCGTCGCCGCGTTGAGCCTGATCTTCATCATCATGTTGCTCATCACCCGCAGCCTGGTGGCCTCGGCCGTCATCGTCGGCACGGTGGTGGTGTCCCTCGGCGCATCGTTCGGTCTGTCGATCCTCATCTGGCAACACATCCTGGGCGTCGAGCTGTACTTCATGGTGATGGCGATGGCGGTGATCGTGCTGCTGGCAGTCGGTGCGGATTACAACCTGCTGTTGGTTGCCCGGATGAAAGAGGAGATCGATGCCGGGCTGAACACCGGCATCATCCGCGCCATGGGCGGCACCGGTTCGGTGGTGACGGCAGCGGGCCTGGTGTTCGCGTTCACGATGATGTCGATGTTCGTCAGCGAGATGGTCGTGGTAGCCCAGGTGGGTACGACGATCGGGCTCGGCCTGCTGTTCGACACCCTGGTGATCCGGTCGTTCATGACGCCGGCCATCGCGGGACTGCTGGGCAAGTGGTTCTGGTGGCCGCAGTTGGTCCGCCAACGTCCGGCTCGCTTCGTCCCGCCGGCAAAGCCACAGGAACCGGCCTCCGTCTGACCCCATGAGGGGTATCGTGCGACTCCGGCCTCACCCGAAACATCCGTAGCAAATACTCAACGGCGCCCCATCGACGCCTCCGCATACCGCCCGCGGGGTGACGCTACATCCGCGCATCCGTGGAGCGGACCATCGGCGGACCGGGACGGGTGGACCGCCTGCCTGGCGCGATGGACGGGCGCAGGACTGGTGGGCGCGGCGGGGTTGGTGGGCGCGCCGCATTCCCGATCGTGTCGAACGTGTGTTCTAATCGGTAGTGCCCGCCGACCGCGGGTGTTACCGGAGGGATACACCGTACCAATGACTTTCGATACGCTCACCGCCGATACCGCGACGCCGGCCGTCGAGGACACCGCGACCGCGGACACCCCGAAGAAGGCACCGGTCAAGCGGGCCGCCGGCAAGAAATCCAAGACCATCGAGCTGACCCTGACGGTCACCGGCACCGCCGACGGTGACTGGCATGCCGAGCTCAAGCAGGGCAGCAGCTACCTGGCCCGCGATATCGCGGTCGCCGCCGCCGCGGTATCCCGGGCAGCCAAGGAACTGCACGATGACCTGGCCAACCCGATCGACGCGATCATCGACGAAGCCCGCTCCGTGCAGGCAGCCCGGGTCGCCGCGCTGGAAGCCGAGCTGCAGGCCGCGCGGGCGGCACTGGCCGGCTTGGACTGACGCCCAGCTCTCCCGCGAGCGACCCCAAGCGGTCACTCACTGCGGCGTGTCTCGGGACAAGACGCGGTCCGTCACGCCTGAGCGATGTTGCAGGCCCGATGGCGAATCCTCGCGAAACCGGGTCGGCGGCAGCGCGGAACGATCACACTCCTAAGTCGAACGCTTCCCGCTCGGCGATAAGGCTTTGAATGGTCCGCACACCCGAACACCGCACACGCCTTAAGCCGGTGCGACGGTCGCGTGTCGCCGAGTACCGCGGCGGCTGGGCGCTGGTCACCGGCGCGGCCCGCGAGGTAGGACTGGGATACGCGTTCGCGCGCCAGCTCGCCGCCGAGGGTCTGAACCTGATCATCGTCGACATCCTCGGCGAGGAGTTGGAGGCTCGCGCGGACGAGCTGCGTGCCGAATTCGGGATCGACGTGCGGCCCGTGCCGTGCGATATTGCCGACCCCAACTCGATTCGGCAGATCGAGGCCGCCGCCGACGGCGTCGATGTCGACGTGCTGGTGTGCAACCACATGTTCACCCCACCGGATACACCACGCATCCTGGACATGCCCCTCGATGTGCATCGCAGGATGATCGAGATCAATGCCCGCGGCTACACCGACCTGGTGCACGTATTCGGCAATCAGATGCGGTCGCGGGCCCGGGGATCGATCATTCTGGTGTCCTCCGGCGTGGGCCTGACGTCGAGCCCGTTCACCGGTGCTTACGGAGCCAACAAGGCATTTCAGATCTGCCTGGGCGAGGCACTCTGGTTCGAACTGCTCGACAGCGGCATCGACGTGCTGGTGATGCTGGGCGGGCTGATGAACACCCAGGGCGATACCTTCGACAGATACCCGCAGTGGCTGATCTCGGAACCGCATGCGGTGGTACGCCGGGTGTTCAAGGCCGTCGGACGCAAGCACATGTTGGTGCCGAGCCTGCCGAATCGGGTGTTCCTGCTGGCGCAGACCCGGTTGATGACGCGGCGGCGGGCGGTGTCGTCGATCGGACGGTTCCAGGCGAAGGGGCTCGGCAAGGACTGAGCCTTTGTCACTGCGTCAGGCGCTCGATGTCCAACTCGCGCGCGGCGATCTGCGCGAGCGCGCGATGCCCTTCTTCGTTCATGTGGTACTCGTCGTGAAATTGCGACGGGCTGGCCGAGCGTGGTGAGATGCTCGGCCACCAGTCCAGCAGCGCGACGTTCTGCGCTGCGGCCGTTGCCAATACCTGTTCACGCACCGGAGACCAGTTGGGCTGCCAGTACGTCTGCAGGGCGATGTCGGCATTCGGCAGCAGGGAGCGCCAGGTCTCGATCAGGCGCACCAGGTTGTCGTCGACATCGTCGATCAGGGTGGCATCATCCAGATCGTTTGCGCCCAGGGCGATCACGATCAGGTCAGGGTTGAAGCCTGCGGCAAGCGCACGCGGCGCGGCGGTCGCCCGACCGTCGGCGGTATCGGTGGGACCGGTGATCAAGTCGGCCCACCATTGCGAGGTGACACCGTTCGCGGCGAGTGACATCACGTCGAGCTTGCGGTCACTGACCTGGGCAGTGAAGCCGTACCACTCGACCGAACCTCCGGCGCCGAGGTTGCGGACGGTCAACGCCTTGGCACCGTTCATGTCATCGATCCGAAAGCTGTTGACCGGCGCCGACTCCGGGTACATGTCCGACCAGACATCTCCGGTCGCCCACGGCTTCCATGGCCCTTCGTCGTACCGGTACTCGCCGACCGCCGGCGAATCCGGTGCGATCAACAGATCGATATCGGTGATATGGCCGAGCTCGTTGAACCTGGTTTCCTGGCCTGGTGACAGCGTGTTGACGAACTGGGTGTCCAGTGCGGAGTCGGCGACGGAACTCTGTTGCGGCGAGAAGTATCGGTGCCCGGCGAGCTGATGCTGCCAGGAGTACCCCGCCGAGGACGCCGAGTCCCCCACCACCAGAAGCCGCGGATTACGCACGTCGGCGTCGGCGACCGCCGCGCTCCAACGTGGCAGCTGCGGGGTGTCTTGTGCACTCGCCGGCGCGGCTGCCGATGTCGTTGAGGCCGGTGGATCCGCAGGCGTTCCGCCGCACCCCGCCAGGATGGCCACGGCCGCGGCGAGACCGAGGATGCAGCGGGCCATGGCTCAATCGTATCCACGCTCCGAAAACATCCAGCCAATACACAGTTAGCTTAGGTAACCTTCTCCCATTTCGGACTGCAGGAGGGCAATGATGATCTGGGGCGAGCTGACCATCCTCGACGGCATCATGGCGGCGGTGTTCGCCACCTGCGTCTTCATCTACATCACCCGACTGGAGAACCGGACCCCGCACCCGATGGGCGAACAGGTCGGTGCCCACAAGGCGGTGCTGGCCAAGGTGCGCAAACGCGAGCCGATCACCCAGGACGAGTACGACTACGCCCGCGAACTGGTCGACGACGCACGCTCGCCCCTAGCGCTCGCCATCCCGGCGACGCTGTTCTGCATGGGCTTCTTCTATGTGGTCGGCTGCCTGTATGAACTGCACGTGCACGGCGGCAACCCGTCGTTTCGCACCTTCATCGGCGGCATCCCCATGCTGACATCGATGAACATGGCCGCCCAACTGCGCCGCGTCGCTCGCCTGCAGGGCAAGCTCGACGGCATCAGCGTTACTTCTTAGGCGCCTCCGCGTCGTCGTCCTCCCACAGCAGTAGCTGACGCACCGAGGCGCGAGAACCGTAGGGCTGCAACATCGCGCTGGCCGGCCGTTGCCGCACGCGCAGTGGCCACCAGAACCACCGCCCGAGCAGCGCCGCGATCGCCGGCGTCATGAACGACCGCACGATCAGCGTGTCGAACAGCAAGCCCAGGGCGATCGTCGTGCCGATCTGACCGAGAATCTTCAGATCGGCGAAGACGAAGGACGCCATGGTCGCCGCGAACACCAGACCGGCCGCTGTCACCACCGCACCGGACCCACCCATCGCGCGGATGATGCCGGTGTTCAGGCCCGCGTCGATCTCCTCTTTGAACCGGGATATCAACAGTAGGTTGTAGTCCGAGCCCACCGCGAGCAGCAGGATCACGGCCAGTGCCAACACGATCCAGAACAACTCGGTGCCCAGGATGTCCTGCCAGATCAGGACCGACAGACCGAACGACGCGCCCAGCGACAGCGCCACGGTGCCCACGATCACCAGTGCGGCGACAATGCTGCGGGTGATGAACACCATCACCAGAAGGATCAACGAGAGTGCGGCGATCGCCGCGATCATCAGGTCGTACTTGGCCCCGTCCTGAATGTCCTTGTAGGTCGCGGCTGTTCCCGCGAGGTAGATCTTCGATCCGGCCAGCGGAGTGCCCTTGACGGCTTCCTGCGCGGCGTGCCGGATCGCCTCGATATGCGAAATGCCCTCGGGGGTGGCGGGATCACCCTCGTGGGTGATGATCATGCGGGCGGCCTCGCCGTCCGGTGACATGAACAGCTTCATCCCTCGCACGAATTCGGGGTTGGTGAAAGCTTCCGGCGGCAGGTAGAACGAGTCGTCGGTCTTGGAGGCGTCATACGCCTGCCCGAGTGCGGTGGCATTCTCCAACGCCGCGGCCGCCTGGTCGTTCAGACCGGACGTGGTGGCGTAGTTGGTCATCGTCAGGTCCCGGTTGGTTTCCTGGCTCTCGATCTGCGGCGGGATGAGCGCCAGCAACTTCGGTTGCAGCGCATCGAGTTCGGCGATACTGCTCGACACACTGTCCAGCTGATCGGTCAACGCATCGACACCGTCGAGCGCGTCGAACAAGGACCGGATCGCCGCGCACATCGGTATGTCGAAACAGTGCGGTTCCCAATAGAAGTAATTGCGCAGCGGCCGGAACTGGTCGTCGAAGTTGGCGATCTTGTCGCGCAGATCCTCGGCGGTCTGCACCGTCTGCTCGAAGGCTTTCGACTGCGCGTCGGTGACGGCGCTGGACTGCTGTTGCAACGCGTACTGCTGGCGCAGGATGTCGATCGAATTGTTGATCACGTCAACCTGTTTGAGCAGATCTTCACCGCGTGCCTGCTGGAAGGGCAGGTTATTGATCTGCGATGCGCTGCTCGCGCTGATCTGGAACGGGATGGAGGTGTGGTCCAGCGGCGTGCCGAGTGGGCGCGTGATCGACTGGACCTGCGCGATACCGTCGGTGTGGAAGACCGCCTTGGCGACGCGTTCCAGCAGGATCATGTCGGTGGAGTTGCGCAGATCGTGATCGGTTTCGATCATCAGCAGTTCGGGATTGAGCCGGGCCTGCGAAAAGTGTTTCTCCGCAGCCGCATAGCCGACATTGGCAGGGGCACTCGCCGGCAGGTAGGGCTTGGCGTCGTAGCTCGTCTCGTACTGCGGCAGGGCCAGCAGGCCGATGAGCGCGACGGCGACGGTCGCCGCCAGGATCGGTCCGGGCCAGCGGACGATCGCCGTGCCGATCCGGCGCCAGCCCCGGGTGCGCATCGGGCGGGCCGGCTCGAAAAGCCCGAAATGACGGCCGATCACGAGCAGCGCGGGCGCCAGGGTCAATGCGGCGGCAACGGCTACCAGGACTCCGGTGCCGGCCGGGATCCCCAGGCTCTGGAAGTACGGCAGACGGGTGAAGCTCAGGCACAGGACCGCGCCGGCGATCGTCAGCCCCGAGCCCAGGATGATGTGTGCGGTGCCGTGGTACATCGTGTTGTACGCCGCGACACGATCCTGGCCCGCATACCGCGCTTCGTGGAATCGGCCGAGCAGGAAGATCGCGTAGTCGGTGCCGGCGGCGATCACCAACAGCGTCAGCAGGTTGGTCGAATAGGTCGACAGCTCGATGATCCCGGCGTTGGCCAGCACGGCGACCACACCACGCGAGGCCGTCAGTTCGATCATCACCGTGAAGATGACCAGGAAGACCGTTGTGAGGCGTCGATAGAGCCAGAACAGCATCACCGCGATGACGCCGAGGGTGATGAGGGTGGTCTTCAGGGTGCCGTGGCGGCCTACTTCGAACTGGTCGGTGACCAACGGTGCGGCGCCGGTGACATACACCTTCAGGCCGTCGGGTGGCGGGGTGTGGTTGACGATGTCGCGGACCGCATCGACCGACTCGTTGGCCAGCGACTCCCCCTGGTTACCGGCCAGGTAGAGCTGGACCAGCGCGGCCCTGCCGTCGGCGCTCTGGGAGCCGGCCGCCGTCAGCGGGTCACCCCAGAAGTTGTCGATGTGCTGGACGTGCGTGGTGTCCGCCGAGAGCTTGCCGACCAGCTCGTCGTAGTAGTGATGCGCGTCGGCGCCCAGCGGTTGGTCGCCTTCCAGCACGATCATCGCCGAGCTGTCGGAGTCGAACTCCTGGAACACCTTGCCGATCTGCTTGCTGGCCTGCAGTGACGGCGCGTCCTTCGGGCTCAGTGAGACATTGTGCTGTTCGGCGACGGTCTCCAGTTGTGGGACGAAGACGTTGGTGACGACGGCCAGGGCGAGCCAGAACAGCGCGATGAGCACCGAGTAGCGACGGATGAAATCGGGAATCCGGTTGCCGCTCATCCGGACTTGTCCAGGCAATAGGTGAAGGCGTTGACAGTGTTCATGGTTCTCTCGTCCTTGACCGCGTCGTCGATGGTGATGCGACAGCCGATCCAGTCGCCGTCGACCTGTGCGGTGACGTTGACGAAGACGGCGGGTTGGGTGGTCGTTGCGTCGTACGCCCACGGCAGGGTGACGTTGTCAGCACGCTGCGGCTGGGCGTCGACGTCCAGGTAGGTGATGGTGGCCGCCGCGCCGGGTGGGCCGTAGACCTCGAGGACCACGTGTTTGGGGTTGAACGGCACGATCTCGTCGGCCGCGCCGCTGGGGGTCGAGACGACATCCTGGGAGGCGAAGACGCCGTGCAGGCGGTACACGGCAAAACCGGCGATGGCGATGACCAGCACCGCGGTCAGCAGTGTCCACCGCCGCATCAAGCGGTTTCCGATGGAAACCCGTTGCATCCGTGACTCTTTCATAACTGGCAACCGGCACCGGCAGCACGCCGATCCCTTTAGGAATGCTAATCAATTAGGTTGACGGTACGGTACCGGACCGGACTCCACAACACCGAGCCAGAAGGGCGAAAAGCGTATGGCCACAGGTGATTAGCAGAAAACTCACAGGCTCGGGGCAATACTTGTACTCGCGGGCCGGCTCATCGTCGCCGGTGGCCACCTGCCGTCGGTCGCTGGAGGTCCATCTTCGTTCGGCGCCCCGGGCGCCGGCCGGGACCCCCGGTCGAACCCGATGTTTTCAGGCAGGGATGCCTGGTTGGATAGGAGAATGGCGTCGTGAAGACGCTCTTCGTCGTGCTGGCAGCAGTCGCCGGCCTGGGTCTGGCCGAGGCGCCGATGGCTGCCTCGGACCCGGGGCCGGACGGATATGAGAACGTCTACGGTCTGTACACACCAGATGAGAAGCAGGAAGTCTGGGCCAACGGCCAACGCAACTGCGTCACCATCGACCAGGCCGTTGATTCGGGCCGAGTGGCCACCGATGCGGTGCGATCAGTGATCGACCAGTACCTGACCGCTGGATGGGACCTGGAGTCTTCCACAGACATCGCCTGGGAGTCGGCTGAGGGCCAGTGCCCCGAGTACATGGATGCAGTCAAGCGTGCTGTCCGGAGCTACGGCGACCAGTCATGATTCCGAGATCTTCAAAAGACCTGCTGAAGTGGGGCGGGCGGGGCTCGAACCCGCGACCAAGGGATTATGAGTCCCCGGCTCTAACCAACTGAGCTACCGCCCCGGCGCAACGCGCGGCACCTATGTTCGCACAGACCCTCGCGCTGACCTGCACGCGGCTACGCTGACCGCGTGATCAGATTCCTGCTGCGCATCGCGGTATTCCTGGGGTCCTCGGCCATCGGGCTGCTGGTGGCCTCACTGCTGGTCTCCGGCATGACGTTGCGCCCGCTCGGATTCATCACCGCCGTGGTCATCTTCACCGTCGCCCAGGCCATCCTGTCACCGTTCTTCCTCAAGATGGCCAGCCGCTACGCCTCGGCCTTCCTCGGTGGCATCGGCCTGGTCTCCACCTTCGCCGCGCTTTTCCTGGCCTCGCTGTTCTCCAGCGGGATCACCATCCGTGGCGTCGGCTCCTGGATCGCCGCGACCGTAGTCGTCTGGCTGGTCACCGCGCTGGCCACCCTCGTGCTGCCGGCGCTGGTCTTGAAGAAAAAGGCCACAACAAACTGAGCGTGACCACCGCCAGATTGCAAATATCGTTGCCGTCACTCGCACTTTTGCCCGATAAGTGCAATCTCGGCACAAAGGCTACGAGCTGAAGACGGGTATCCCGTCGGCGCCCAGCAAGTAGAGTTCCACACCGTCGGATACCCGCGGCTCGTCCCCGCCGAGGGCGACCGCGATCTTGTTGGTCGCGTTGCGCATCACGTCCAGCGTGATCTCGACGGCCTGCTCCAACGAGAAGTGCTCCAGCACAACGGCCGCGGCCTCATCGACCGCTGACGGTGTCCAGATCAACGCATCGACGTACCCGAGCGCCGCCTTCTGTGCGTCCGTCAGCCGATCCGAACTCTGATAGACCGAGATGTCCTCGTACAGGGTTTCCGAACCACCCGCCTCCAGCGCCGTCGACTCCCGTAGCGACCGGCACAACCGGCAGTTGTGCTGCACCGCGCCACGCAGTCGGATGATCTCGGTGGTCAGCGGATCCAGCCCACGCATCGACCCGACCGCACCGGTGAACTTGTTCAACAGCGCTTCGGCGGGATGGGTGGTGTGGTCCCACCCATCCGGGTCCGGCACGTCGATGCCCAGCGCACCCAGCCCCGCCCGCGCCCGCGGCACGAAATCGGCGATGAACATCAACGCCGCCACACCCAGCACCTCGGCTCCAAAAGCCACCACCAGCGCCGCCCGCTGCTCGGCCGACACCCCAGCGACGTCGGTGGCGAACTGCTCGGCGAACTCGGCCAGCACCGCCTCGGTCGACGACGCAGGCACCGCCGGATCCTCGTAGACCAGCGGCTCCAAGCCGAGGGCCTGCGCGCACACCGTGCGCAGCAGCATGTTCTGGCGGGCCATACCCTCCGGGGACAGCGCGATCAAACCGGTCAGCAAGTCCACACCCGCGATTATTGCGCCTGACTCACCGAGGACATGTGAAAGTCGGGAATCCGCAGCGACGGCATGGTCGCCCGGGTCGCCCAGTCGCCCCACTCCCGCGGCAGCGTCGGCTCACTGACCCCGGCCTCGGTGGCGCGGCGCAGCAGATCCAGCGGGCTCTCGTTGAACCGGAAGTTGTTCACCGCGGCGGTCACCTCACCGTCCTCGATCAGGTACACCCCATCACGGGTCAGCCCGGTCAGCAACAACACCGCCGGATCGACGGTCCTGATGTACCACAGCGTGGTCAGCAACAGCCCACGCTCGGTCGAGGCGATCATGTCGGCCAGTAAGGCGCTGCCGCCGGTCACCAGCAGGTTGTCGGCCGGAACCGCCACCGGCGCATCGAATTCCGCGGCAGCGGCCCGCGGATAGGACAGCGCGTTGATGACACCGTCACGCAGCCAGTCCACCCGGCCGATGTCCATCCCGTTGTCGAACACCGACACCTGCTCCGAGGAACTGGTCACCGAGACGAACGGCTGGCATTCCTGACCGGGCGCAAAAGGATCGGAGTACATGGTCAACCCCAGATCGGTGAGCTTCTCCCCCACCCGCGTCCCACCCGGAGCCGACAACGCCGAGCGACCCTCCTGAGCGCCGCGGCCGTCCATGCTCCAGCCCAGATAGATCAGCATGTCGGCGACCGTCGACGGCGGCATCAGCGTCTCATAACGGCCGGCCGGCAGGTCGACGGTGCGCGACGCCCACCCCAGACGCAACGACAATTCCTCGAGCAGCGCATCGGTGGACACGCCCACAAAGTCAGCGGTCCCCACCCCCGCCCACGCGCTCGCGCCGCCACGCTTGGCGTTGATCTCCACCGAGCCGGTCGGCTGGGTGAAACGCCGCCGCACACCACCCGAGGTGGCCAGGTAGGTGGTCTCCACCTCGTGCCGGGCGAACCCGTAGAGCTGATCGGCCTCCCGAAATCCGCGCACCAAACCGGTTGCCACATCGGCGAACACATCGGCGCCGGTGGTCGGCGACGCGGCATCCCAGTCGGCGGGCGCCGGCCCGGCGGGCAGCGGGTCGGCGGCGTCGGTGGCCGCCGGCGCCGCGGCCGCGGCTTCCTGGGACGCCGCGACCAGGGCGCTCAGCGCTGCCGGATCCACCTCGGTACTGCTCACCGAACCCACATGCGCCGACGCGCCGCGACGCACCACCGAGATGACCGTCGTACTGCGGCCGATGGTTTCACCGTTGGTGGTCATCGAGTTACCGGCCCAGCGCAGCGATGCGGTGGCCCGGTCGGTGACGATCACGGTGGTCTCGTCGGCCCGGCCCAGCCGCGCCGCCTCCGCGAGCACCTGATCGACAACCTGCTGCGGGCTGATCATGAGCGACCCGATTCTGCTTGGATATTCAGGACATTGACACCACGGAACAGTGCCGACGGGCATCCGTGGCTGACCGGCGCGACCTGACCGGGCTGTGCCTTGCCGCAGTTGAAGGCCCCACCCAGGCGCCAGGTGGACAGCCCCCCGACGGCCTCCATCGATCCCCAGAAGTCGGTGGTGGTGGCCTGGTAGGCGACATCACGCAGTTGCCCGTCCAGTTTGCCGTCGCGGATCCGGAAGAACCGCTGCCCGGTGAACTGAAAGTTGTAGCGCTGCATATCGATCGACCATGACTTGTCGCCGACGATGTAGATGCCGTCGGACACCCGGGCGATCAGGTCGGCGGTGGACAGATCCTCGGCCCCAGGTTGCAGGGACACGTTGGCCATCCGCTGGATCGGCACATGATGTGCTGAATCGGCATAGGAGCACCCGTTGGAGCGCGCCTCACCGAGGCGCGGCGCGAACACCCGGTCCAGTTGGTACCCGACGAACAGCCCGTCGCGCACCAGATTCCAGCTCTGCGCGGCCACCCCCTCGTCGTCGAAACCGACTGTGGCCAGGCCGTGTTCGACGGTGCGGTCGGCAGTCACGTTCATCACCGCCGAGCCGTAGCGCATGGTGCCCAGTTTGTCCGGGGTGGCGAACGAGGTGCCGGCGTACGCGGCCTCGTACCCGATAGCACGGTCGTATTCGGTGGCGTGCCCGATCGACTCGTGGATGGTCAGCCACAGGTTGGACGGGTCGATCACCAGGTCGGTGGGCCCGGCGACCACACCGGGTGCCTTGACCTTCTCGGCCAGCAGCGCGGGCAGTTCGGCCAGTTCGGCCGTCCAGTTCCACACGCTGTCATCGACGACGGCCTCCCAGCCGCGCGCCGTCGGCGGCGCCAGGGTGCGCATCGTCTCGAACGAACCGACCGACGGGTCGACGCTGACGGCGTCGAGCACCGGCTGCACCCGCACCCGCTGCTGGGTGGTGGAGGTGCCGAAGGTGTCGGCGTAATAAGTCTGCTCCTTGACGGCCTGCAGGCTGGCCGACACGTGGTCCACACCGTCGGCGGCCAGCAGCCGTTCGGAGTAGTCGGCCAGCACCGCGACCTTGTCCGCGCCCGGGATGCTGAACGGGTCGATTTGGTAGGCCGACACCCAGCTCAGGTCGTCGTAGACGGGTTCGTCGGCCAGTTCGATGCGTTCGGCGTTCAAGGGCGCCAACGTGGTGGCCACCCGCACGGCACGGCGCGCGGTCTGCGCGGCGACATCGGGGTCCAGCTCGGCGTGTGCGGCGAAACCCCAGGTGCCGTCCACGATCACACGAACCGCCAGGCCGACCTCGCGGCTGACCTCGGCGGTCTCCAGCGCGCCGTCGCGCAGTTGCACGACCTCGGTGGTCAACCGGTGGATACGCAGATCGGCATAGCTGGCGCCGGCGGCCAGCGCCGCCGACAGGGCGGCGTCGGCCAGCGCGCGGCGGGGCAGCGCGAGGAAGTCCGGGTCCACCTGCCGTGAAGAATCCGAGTGGGCTGTCACGGCCCCCACCGTAGCGGCCGAGCCGTCAGCGGGTGTGCAGGCCGTACGGCACGGCGGACACCAGCGTGACGACCTGCGTCGCACCCGTGGGCAGCCGGTACTCCCGGCGTTCACCTACCGACGCGCCGCTGATCGCCTCGCCGAGCGGCGATTTCACCGAATAGACCTCGATATCGCCGTAGTCGGCACCACGCACCCCGAGCAGGAATGTCTCGACGTCCGGGGTCCCCTCGAACCGGACGGTCAGCACCATGCCGAGTTCGGCGATCCCGTCATTGGGCGGATCCTCACCCACCACGGCCGCGGCCAGCATGTCGTGGATCTGCTGGATCCGACCGTGCTGGGCGCGCCGCACCGCGACGGTATTGCTGTCTGCGGCGTCGCTGTCGTCACCGTCGATCCCGGTCAGCGACCAGCTGCGCAGCACCTCCAACTCCTCGAGCAGTCGCGCGTGCGCGTCCGGGGTGAGCCATACGGGGGGTGTGGCATGCATGGAAGACTCTCCTTGATCGTGCGAATTGTCGTCAGGGGCAGGCTTGTGCACTGCCCCTGACGACGGGGAACAGAGCTGATTCAGCGCAGCGGGGCCAACGCGCGGAGTGCCTCATGCTGTTTGCCGGTGGTGATCTGCTCCGCAAGCAGACGCCCGGTGATCGGGCCGTGCGCGAAGCCCCACATACCATGGCCGGCGGCCGCGTACACCCGCGTGTCGACCTGTCCGATCAGTGGCAGACCGTCTGCGCTGACCGGGCGTGATCCGACCCAGACGTCGTCGCGTTCGTTCCACCGAACTCCGTCCAACAGATGGGCCGCGGACGTGACGATTGCGTCTATACGAGTCCGGTCGATCGGCGCCTCCGGAGCACGGAACTCCATGGTTCCTGCGACACGCATGGCGCCCAGATACGGCGTGCAGGCAACCCGAGCCGTCGGGAGGTAGATCGGACCGGGCATGGCCCGGTCGATGGGAACAGTGAAGGAATACCCACGTCCTGCGCGCACCGGTACCCGCACGTTGGGCGGCGCCAGTTCTGACACCCAGGCTCCAGTGGCCAGCACCACCACGTCAGCGGTGAAATCTCCGCCACTGGCTGTATGTACAGTCACCGCTCGATCACAGTCACTGAGCCCTATGACACGGTCGGTACGAATCGTGCCACCACGTTCGACGACCGTGCGTCCCAACGCCGTTACGAAACGCCCAGGATCGATGAAGCTCTGTTGATCGACGGACAGCGCCACAGTCGCTGCCCCCGAGGCCAGCGGCACGGCGGCCCGTACAGCGTCGCCGCGCAGGTCGCGCAGCCACACCGGCAACCCGGCGCGCTCCAACGCCGCAATCTCTGATCGGAGTGCCTCGACACCGGCAGGCGCCTCGAACAGCGCGGTGATCGCGGATTGGGTGATAGGTGCGTCCACCCCATTGTCGACGAGGACGCCGAATGCCTCCTGGCACTCGGCATTCAGGGGATGGTTGGCCCGAACCACCAGTTCGGCGGCTGCCGTATTGCAGTGCCGGGCGAACGTCATGAGGAACCGCGCCAGTCCGAGGTCGGCGCGCAGGGGGATATGCAGTGGCGCCGCGGGATTGAGAACCGATCTCAGGCCGTACCGCAGAACAGAAGGCTGATTCAGGGGGATCGTCAACGCGGGTGATATCCAGCCGGCGTTACCCCACGAAGCGCCTGCTGCCACACCGACGCGGTCGATGACGATGACGTCGACACCGCGCTCCTGCAGAAACCATGCTGTCGACAAACCCACGATGCCGGCCCCGACCACGACAGCTCGTCGCGGTCCACCGTCGAAGCGATCGACGCCGACCATCAGAACGACCTCCGTGACCTCAGTTGATGCTGTCAATGCCATCTTCGGAGTCAAGCTCAGGGCGGTCGCTGTGAAAGACGACAATCAAACATCAAGTGATTGTCGCTTTTGAACAATCATCCTCGATCGAGCGCGGCCAACTCGATCATCATGGCCAGCCGCTTACGCGGATCCTCGACCTCGACGGCCGTCACCTCGGCCATCTTGCGGAGCCGGTACCGGACGGTGTTCTCGTGCACACCCAACGCCGCCCCAGCCCGCGCGGGATCACCTTGGGATTCCAGCCACACCCGCAGCGTCATGACATACGGCGTGCCGTGCTCGCGGTCATGG
The DNA here is from genome assembly GCF_053345865.1 of Mycobacterium sp. C31M. Lineage (NCBI taxonomy): Bacteria > Bacillati > Actinomycetota > Actinomycetes > Mycobacteriales > Mycobacteriaceae > Mycobacterium > Mycobacterium sp. C31M. Next base: position 78,226 of record NZ_JBKFAX010000007.1, read on the forward strand.
CGCAACAGATCGGTCACCGGACCGCGACTGGGACCGCGCCCGGTGTCGACGGCCGTACGCAGCCGCTGCAACACCAGATCGTCCCAGGACTCGTCGTAGGCGGGCACCGTCGCCTCGACCGGGCCGGCCTCGTGCAGTGCCAGGCATTCATCGGCTTCCCAACGGGCCGCGGCCAATTCACCGATCTCGGCCACTCCGCTGATACCGGCCAGCAGTGTCGTCTGCTCCGGCAACACGGCGCGCAACTGCGCCAACCACTCACGCGCCGAGGACGCCCGCTCACCCGGCAGCACCGTGTAGACGGTGTTGTCCGCCAACGCACTGCGGCCCGGGCGCGACCAACCGAACCCGGCGGTGGCCTTCTCGAAGGCCACCAGCAGCGCGGTGTGCCGGTCGGGTTCCAGCCGGGCACGCAGCGCGATGACCCGCAACGGCCCCTGCGGCAGCCCCACCCGACTGGCCACCGTGACCGCGTCGGCGGTGCCGTCGAGCAGGCGCTGCACCGATTCCGATTCGACCTGGCGCTCCAGGTCGGCGCTGGCCCGCGAGCGCAGCAGGTGCAGCGCCACCGTGCGGGCGCCGTCGCACAGGGCGGTGCGCGCCGCACCGTCGAGCGCAGCCGGGCAGGCCACCCACACCGAGCCCAGCAGTTCGCGCCCGACGCGCGCTGCGACGACCATCCGCCCGGACAACCCCAGTTCGGAGTCCGGATCGATGAACAGCGGTTCGTCGGAGTTCGCGAGGTGGGTGAAGATGCCGCGGCGCTGCAGCACCGCGCGCAGTTCGGCGGGTTGCTCGCGGCGCAGGATGGTCTGCACGCGCGCGGTATCGGCCCCTTCCTGCATGCGCGAGTAGGCCAGCATCTGGGCGTGCCGGTCCTCGATGATGACGGCCCCGCCGATGGCGGCCGCCAGACTGTCGGCCAGCGCGAACAGATCGGTGGGGCCCCGGCCGGATTCGGTCTCGCGGCCTTCCAACACCAGCCCGTAGATCACCGCGGCCAGCTCGCTCCACGGCAGCGCCGGATCGACGAGCAGCACGGCGACACCGTCGGGAAGTTCGGCGGGGACCTCGCCGCCGCGCACCAGCACCACCGCCGCACGCGCGGCCACCGCCCAGTCCAGCGCCTGATGCACCGAAGCGGAACCGATCGCCAACAGGACATCGCCGACCACCGCGGGCTCGGGGATCACCACACTGCGCAACTCGGTGCTGCGCGGCACCGCGCACAGCCGCGTCGTCACGCCGTATCCGCCCAGTACGTTCACCAGGCGATCCAAGGTGATCACAAGCGCAGCCTAGGTGGTGGCCAGGAAGGTGAACCCTTCGATGTAGCCGGCCAACCCGCACACCACGGCCAGCAGGGCCAAGGCCACCCAGTCCGCGGCGCGCGGTCGCGACGGGGCGGCCGACAGTTGGCCCGCGCCACCGCGGGCGGTGATCGCGTCACCCATCTCGTCGGCCCGGCGCAGCGCCACGGTCACCGCCGCAGCCAGTAGATCGATCAGATCGGACACCTGCTGCTTGCCGCGTTCGCGGCGGGACTCGGGAACCTCACGCGGGCGTAGACGCCGTGCGGCATAGAGAATTCGGAACTCGTCGATCAGCATCGGAAAGGCCCGCAACGACAGCGCGACGGTGGCCGCCCAGTCGTCGATCGGCATCCGCAGCCAACGAAGCGGCCGTCCCAGCGTCGACACCGCGGGCGCAATCTCGGCGACATTGGTGGTCCACGAGACCAGCGCACCCATGCCCAACAGCACGAAGGACACCGCGGTCACCCGCAGGAACTTCAGCAGCCCGCCGAGCTCGAGTTCCAGCCCGGCCAGCGTGACGATCGGGGTCCCGCCGGCAAACGCGGCAGTCACCCCGCCAAACACGAGCAGCAGCCAGATCCACCCCGGGATGGACGGCAGTGCTCCGCGCGGGATGCGGGCCAGCAGCACCGCCGCCGTCAGCAGCAGGGTGATCAAGGCGATCGGGATCCAGCCGGGATAGAGCACCATCAGCACGGCGAGCGCGAAGACGGCGATGAGTTTCGTTCCGGCCCACAACCGATGGATGACGGTGTCACCGGGCACCGGCCGCAACAGGACCAGCGGCCGCTTCTGCTCACTCATGACGTCGCCCCCGTCGGCACCGGCACCAGCACCCCGTCGCGCAGGTGCAGGGTGCGCGGACAGAGTTCCTCCAGACCCGCGAAGTCGTGCGAGATCACCACGATGGTGAGCCCGCCACGACGCAACTCTTCGAGCAGACGCAGCAGGCCGCGGGCGCTGGCGGCGTCCAGCCCGGCCAGTGGTTCGTCGAGCACCATGGCGCGCGGCGAGCGGGCCAGCAGCCCGGCCAGCACGACCCGGCGCATCTGCCCGCCCGAGAGCTGATCGATACGGCGGTCGGCGATCTCGGGTTCCAACCCGACGGTGGCCAACGCGGCGACGACCTTGGCCCGGTCCCGGGACGAGAACCCCGCGGCCGAGGCGATCTCGCGGTGCACGTGGCTGCGCATGAGCTGCAACCGGGCGGCCTGGAAGGACAACGCCACCACGCCGACCTGTTCGGCGATGGGCCGGCCGTCGAGCAGGGCGGTGCCGGTGGTCGGTTCGGTGAGTCCGGCCAGGATCCAGGCCAGCGTCGACTTGCCGGATCCGTTGAGCCCGTGGATCAGGACACCGTCACCCTCGTGCACCACCAGGTCGATATCGCGCAGTGCGGTTGTCGCCCAGGGCGTTCCATCGCCGTAGCGGTGTCCGACACCGGACAGCTCCAGCACCGCCACATCGGCATGCACCGCGGCGGTCGCGGCCGGCGGCTCGGCGGACTCCACCATCGGCGAGCCGCCGGTGAGGTTGACCACCCGCTCGGCGGCCTCGGCCTCTTCGTTGTAGTGGGTGATGTGCACCAGCGACATGTCGCGGCGTCGGGTCAGATCGGCCAGCATCGTCATCAGCCCGTCGCGGCCCTGCTGGTCGACCATGCTGGTGACCTCGTCGGCGATCAGCAGCGAGGGCTTGCGGGCCAGCGCGGCCGCCACGGCCAGGCGCTGCAACTCGCCGCCGGACAGCCCGCCGGTATCGCGCTCGGCCAACCCGTCCAGGCCGACTTCGGCGAGCAGGGCCGGGATGTCGACGGCGGTGCCGACCGGCAGCCCCCACACCACATCGTCGGCGACCCGGGTTCCCAGCACTTGGCTCTCGGGATGCTGCATGATGACCGCGGTACCGCCGGGCGCGCCCAGACCGACCGCCCCCGGGCGTTCCACGAAACCCTCGGTGGCCGGCCGTCCGGACAGCACCAGCATCAGAGTGGTCTTGCCGGAGCCGTTGGCACCGGTGACGGCGATGTGTTCGCCGGCCTGCAGGGTCATCGACAGCGGGCCGAGCGCATCACGATCGGTGTCGGGATAGCGGAACACCACATCGCGCAGTTGCAGCGGCACGGGGGCGACGGCGCCGGATTCGTCCAGGGATTCCAGTTTGTGCACATCGGGGACGCCGGCCAATCGGGACAACACCCGCGACAACGCCCACCAGCCGACCAGCCCGACCACGACGATGGCGATCAGCCCGTAGCCGAAGATCAGGATCTGCCAGTGGTCGAGCAGCCAGCCGAACACCTGCCGCACCTGTTGGGCGGCCGGTTCCAGGTCCGGGATGTAGCTCAGGATCGCGACGGTGCCGTCGACGTTGGCGGTCATGGCGGTGAAGACGAGTTCGCGCATCCGGGTGGCCAGGGTCAGGGCCAGCACCACGAAGGCCCCGAACACCGCACCGGCGGCCACCGACACCGCCAGCACGGTCGGCAGACCACGCCCGCGGCGCTTCACGATGCCGACCAGTCCGCCGATATAGGCGCAGTTCAGGACCGTCATCAGACCGCCGATCCCGGCGATGACGAAGGCCACCAGCGCGCCGGCGACGGTGGCTGCCAGGACGACGCGCAACCGGTAGCGGTAGGCCAGTAGGCCCATCGGGACGGTCGCCAGCAGTGAGAGCCCGGCCGCGAAGGGGACGACGACGGCGATGATGGCGATCGCGGCGCTCAGCGCGGCCATCACCGAGGCCTGCGCCAACTCACCGGGGAGCAGGGTGCCGGCCCGACGAGGGTGCGACGGACCGGGAGGCATCACACGATTCTGCCAGTTGACAGGAGCGCTTCGGCCGCCCGCACTGTGACGGTAGCCACGCCGACAGATTTGCCGATGCATAGTAACCCTATGTAACCTTGTTCGAGTGACTCACCCGGACCACACCGCGCTCGGCGCCGACCTGCTGGCCGTCGTGGCGCGGATCAATCGGTTGGCCAGCCAACGCATCGAGTTGCCGTTGCCGTTCGCTCAGGCCCGGCTGCTGGCCACCATCGAGGATCAGGGGCGGACCCGGATCTCCGATCTGGCCGCCATCGATCACTGCTCACAGCCGACGATGACGACCCAGGTGCGCCGCCTCGAGGACGCCGGCCTGGTGTCGCGCACCGAGGACCCCGGTGACGCCCGAGCAGTGCTCATCGGCATCACCGAGGACGGCCGCCGAATCCTGGAGCGGGTGCGCGCCGATCGCAGCGCCGCGATCAACCCCTATCTGGACCATCTCGACGACGCGGAACGAGCCGCCCTCGTCGACGCGATCCGGGTGCTGCGTGGGCTTCTCGATGACGCCCAGCAGGACCGCCCGTAAAGAAGTAAGGAGTTCGCCCGCCATGTGGCGTCAACCGAAAGCCGTTTGGGCCGTAGCCTTCGCCTCCGTCGTCGCCTTCATGGGCATCGGCCTGGTCGACCCGATCCTCAAACCGATCGCCGACAATCTGGACGCCTCGCCCTCGCAGGTGTCCCTGCTGTTCACCAGTTACATGGCGGTGATGGGCGTGGCCATGCTGATCACCGGCGTGGTGTCCAGCCGGATCGGCCCGAAGAACACGCTGCTGCTCGGCCTGGTGATCATCATCGCCGGAGCCGGACTGGCCGGCCTGTCCGACACGGTCATGGAGATCGTGGGCTGGCGCGCGCTGTGGGGTCTGGGCAATGCGCTGTTCGTCGCGACGGCGCTGGCGACCATCGTCAACTCCGCGAAAGGTTCTGTCGCGCAGGCGATCATCCTCTACGAGGCGGCACTGGGACTGGGCATCGCAGTCGGCCCACTGGTCGGCGGTGCGCTGGGTTCGATCTCCTGGCGCGGCCCGTTCTTCGGCGTCTCGGCACTGATGGCAGTCGCCCTGGTCGTCACCGTGTTCCTGCTGCCCGCCACCGACCGTCCGGCCCGGGCGACCAGCCTGGTGGATCCTTTCCGAGCGCTGCGCCACCGCGGCCTGCTGGCGGTGTCGGTGACCGCGCTGCTCTACAACTTCGGTTTCTTCACGCTGCTGGCCTTCACCCCGTTCCCGCTGGACATGAATGCCCACCAGATCGGGCTGATCTTCTTCGGCTGGGGCGTGGCACTGGCGTTCACCTCGGTGGTGGTGGCCCCGCGCCTGCAGCACCGGTTCGGCACGGTGCCCACCCTGGTGGTCAATCTGCTGGCGCTGACGGTCACCCTGGCGGTGATGGCGGTCGGCACCGAGAACAAGACGGCGCTCGCGACGTGTGTGGTGGTGGCGGGTCTGTTCATCGGCGTCAACAACACCCTGATCACCGAGACGGTCATGAAGGCCGCCCCGGTGGAGCGCGGTGTCGCCTCGGCGGCCTACAGCTTCCTGCGCTTCGGCGGTGCGGCGGTGGCGCCGTGGCTGGCCGGGGTGCTCGGTGAACACGTCAGCGTGCATCTGCCGTACTGGGTGGGTGCGGGCGCGGTGCTGGCCGGCGCCGGGTTGCTGTTCGCCGCCCGCGGGCATCTGCGCGGTGTCGACGCCCCCGAGGAGCGCCTCGACGAGTTGACCGATGAGGCGACCGCCGTCACCGTCGGCAACTGAATCAGGTAACCGCTACGCCGACAACGGAACCGACGAGGTAGGTGGCCGCGACCGCGGCACCGCCGAGGGCCAGCTGCCGGATACCACCGAGTGACGTGGACTGGCGGGTGAACCGGGCCGCGACGGCTCCGGCGATCACCAGACCGAGCCCGCCGCAGGCCAGCCCGGCCCACAGCGACTCGAATCCCAACAGGTAGGGAATCAGCGGGATCACTGCCCCGAGGGTGAACATCAGGAACGAGGATCCGGCCGCCACCCACGGCGACGGCTTCTCGCGCGGGTCGACCCCGAGTTCCTGCACCAGATGGAAGTTCACTGCGCGGTTCTCGTCGCGGTGGATCTCGCTGGTGGCGGTGGCCGCGGTCTGCGCCGTCATCCCCATGTCGATGAGCATCGCCGTCAATTCGGCGCGTTCGGCATCGGGCTGCTTTCGGAAGGACCGCTGCTCGACACGCACCTCGGAGTCGATCTGTTCGTTGGCCGTGGTGACCGAGGTGTACTCCCCCAGTGCCATCGAGAACGCGCCGGAGAGCAGCCCGGCGACCCCGGCCAACACCACTGCCTGCGCGCTGGCGCCGGCCGCCACACCCGCGATCAGCGCGGTGTTGCTCACCAGGCCGTCCATCGCCCCGAAGGTGGCGGCCCGCAGCCACCCGCCGGTCACGTCGGCGTGCCGGTGACTGGCCACGTGCGGCAGTCCGGTCGGCGATACCGGTTCGGTCATGGCGTCATTCAACGCCGCACGATTCATAACGTTGTACTCAGGTTTACCTTCCTCGCGGCGTGGGCACGTTACCGTCGACTATGACCACAACCGCTGAACACCTGCGCAATGCTCTCGACGGTCGCTGGCGCGACGTGAAGAACCAGGTCCGGGCCGAGTTGTCCGGCGAGGTGTTCCGGCCGCACTACACCCCGAACACCGTCATCGCCCGCACCAAGGTCGGCGAACAGCTCAAGATCATGGCCGCCCGCGGGGCGGCCGAGGACGGGTTCAAGAAGGAACACGGCGGCAACGGCGACGTCGGCGCAGCCGTCACCCAGATCGAGATGCTCGCCATGAGTGACCTGTCGCTCATGGTGAAAGCCGGTGTGCAGTGGGGATTGTTCGGCGGGGCCATCGAGAACCTGGGCACCGAGCGGCACCACAACGCCTACGTCCGCAAGATCATCAGCCTGGAACTGCTCGGCTGCTTCGCGATGACCGAGACCGGGCACGGCAGCGATGTGCAGTCCCTGGAGACCACCGCGACCTACGACCCGGACACTCAGGAATTCGTGATCGACTCCCCCACCCCGTCGTCGCGCAAGGACTACATCGGTGGCGCGGCCCAAACCGCCAGGGTGGCAGCGGTGTTCGCCCAGCTGATCACCAACGGCGAGGGCCACGGGGTGCACTGTTTCGTGGTGCCCATCCGCGATGACGCCGGCAATGACCTGCCCGGTGTCACCACCTCGGACTGCCACTACAAGGGCGGGCTGCCCGGCGTCGACAACGGCCGCATCCAGTTCGACCAGGTGCGCGTGCCGCGGGAGAACCTGCTCAACAAGTACGCCGACGTCGCCGAGGACGGCACGTACTCCTCGCCCATCGAGAACAAGGGCCGGCGGTTCTTCACCATGCTGGGCACCCTGATCCGCGGTCGGGTCACCGTCGGTGGCAGCGCGGGTGCGGCGGCACGGGTGGCCCTGGACATCGCCACCCGATACGCCCTGGAGCGCAGGCAGTTCGACGCACCCGGCTCCGAGGAAGAGGTGCTGATCATGGACTACCTGGTGCACCAGCGCCGGCTGTTCCCGCTGATCGCCAAGTCCTATGCGCTGCAATTCGCGCAGAACGAACTGGTGGCCAAGTGCCACGAGCTGCAGACCTCGGACAGTCCCGACGCCGAGGAGCAGCGCGAACTCGAGTCCCGCGCAGCCGGTTTGAAGGCCGCCAACACCTGGCACGCCACCGCCGCCATCCAGGAGGCGCGTGAAGCCTGCGGTGGTGCAGGCTATCTGGCCGAGAATCGGCTGATCGCGCTCAAGGCCGACACCGATGTGTTCACCACGTTCGAGGGTGACAACCATGTGCTGACCCAGTTGGTGGCCAAGGAGCTGCTGACCTCCTACGCCGACGACATCAAGGGCATGAGCCCGGTGGAGTGGGTCCGGTTCGCCGCCAACTTCGCCGGTGAGCGGGTGCTCAAGCGCACCGCGGCCCAGACGATCATGCAGACCATCCTCGACACCCGGGAGGACAACGAGGAAGAGGGCTCGCTGTTCAACCGCGGCACCCAGGTGAAGATGTTCGAGGACCGCGAGGAGTACATGCTCGCCTCGGTGGCCCGCCGGCTGCAGGGCAAGGCGAAGGAAATGTCACCGTTCGAGGCCTTCAACGCCGTGCAGGATCACGTGCTGCACACCGCGCAGGCGCATATCGACCGGATCATCCTGGAGGCGTTCGTCGCCGGTATCGATGCCTGCGAGGACGAGCAGGCGCGGGAAATCCTCGGCATGGTGTGCGATCTGTACGCGCTGAGCGTCATCGAGGCGGACAAGTCCTGGTTCATCGAACACAAGTTCCTGTCCACCGAGCGCGCCAAGGCCGTCACCCGCGGCATCAACGATCGCTGCCGCCGGCTGCGACCGCACGCCGAGTTGCTGGTCGAAGGTTTCGGGATTCCCGAGCAGCTGCGCTACGCCGAGATGCTGCATCCCGAGCACATCCCAGACGCCGACGAGCATCGCGAGAAGGATGCCGTCAGCTCGGGGACCATCGAGCCGAAGTAGGCGGGCTCAGCCTCGACGGGGTCGACTGGGCCACCAGATCCGGTCGCCGATCAGTGACATGGCGGCCGGCACCAGGATGGTACGTACGACGGTGATGTCGATGAGCAACCCGACGCCGATCGTGAATCCGATCTGCAGCAGGTTGATCACCCGACCGCTCATCAGGGCGAACATCGTCAGCGCGAACACCAGACCGGCGGTGGTGATGACGCTGCCGGTGCTGCCGAAACTGCGCAGGATGCCCCGGCGCATGCCGTCGGCGGATTCGTCGCGGATACGGGCGGCGAACAGCATGCTGTAGTCGGCGCCGACAGCGATGAGCGCCATGAACGACACCGGAAAGACCGACCAGTCGACGTCGATGCCGATCAGGTGCTGCCACACCAGCACACTGACACCGGCCGCCGCGGCGAAGGACAGCGTCACCACGGCGACCATGAACACCGGTGCGGCGATACTGCGCAGCAGCACGATAAGCACCAGTAGGACACCGAGGATCGCGACGGCACCGTACACGGCGAAATCGCGCCACACCTGATCGCGCATGTCCGCCGACAGTGAGGCCAGTCCGGTTCCGGCGAACTGCGCGGAGGCCAGCGAGGTCCCGGCGGCCGCCTCGGTGGCCGCCGGTGCGATCTCCCGCGACGCGTCCAACGCTTCGGCGCTGTAGGGGTTGATCGCCCAGGTCACCAGCAGTCGAGCGGTGTGCCCGTCCGGTGCGAACAGCAGCCGTTCGGCGGCCCGGAATCCGGCGTCGGAGAATCCTTGCGCAGGAAGGTAGAAACCCGCGCCAGGGCCGGCCGAGGTGTGTGTGCTCAGGGCCGATAGGTAGTCGGTTGCCTCGGTCAGACCGGCGGTCAGCTGCCCGGTGAGGCCGACGACCTCGTCGACTCCGCCCTTGACCTGATGCAGCCCGGCGGCCAACTGGGCCACACCGACCGACAGCCGGTCGGCGCCCTGCAGCAGATCGTCGAGCCGGGCGGCACCGTCCGCCGGCGCCGCGGCGGCCAGCATCCGCAGCCGCGACAGCGTGTCCCGGAGGGCCGGTTCGGCCGCCCGCAGCCGCTCGATGCTCTCGGTCGGCATCGCGGCCGCCAATTGCGCCTGCCGCAGCGCGCGGCTGACCGCGCCCGCGGACAGCGCGTCGAGTTCGGCGATGTGTGCCCGCGCCCCGGTGCACACCGGGTCCCGCGAGCATCCCTGGTTGTCGGTGGACAGCGCCGGACCCAGCGCCGCACCGACGGCCCGTCCCGCATCGAGCAGGGCGGGGTTGGCGGTCAGCACGTGCAGCGCCGGTTCGAGCAGGTTCACCGCGGCGTCCAGGTCGGACAGCGCCGCATCGAGATCGGCCGGGCCGCCCGTCACGGTGGACAAGGTGGAGCCCGCGGCATCGCGGACGTCCACCATCTGTCGGGCCAGCGCGCTGACTTCCCTGATGCCCGAGACCAATTGCGGTAGCTGTGCGTCGGCCGCGGCGGCGCCGTCACGCAGTGCGGCGGATCCGTCGGCCAACCGCTCTAGATCCGGACGCGCGTCCTGCACCTGGTCGCGGGCCGAGCCGAGCCGATCGGCGACAACACCGGCCTGATAGCCGACCGTGCTCTGCTCCAGTTGGCTGCCCGCGGGCCGGGTGAGCGATCGCACGTAGGCGACCTCCGGGATCATCCCGACCCGGGTGGCGATCTGGTCCAGCGCGGCTAGATCGTTGGTGTTTCGCATGTCGTGGTCGGAGGTCACGATCAGGTACTCCGGTGCCACTTCGTTGACGCCCCAGTGCAGGTAGGCCTTCTGGTATCCGGCTGCACTCTCGGTGTCGTCGAGCTGCATGTCGTTCTCGTCGAAATTCACCCGGAAGGTGACCAGCGTCGACGCAGCGGCGATGAGCAGCACCAGCGATACCGTCGCCAGCGCACCCGAATGGCGTAACACCGTGGATCCGATACGGCGCCAGCGCCTTTCGTTCAATCGGCGTGGTTCGGCCAGCCCGCGGGCACCGAGGATGGCCAGCAGCGCATACGGCAGTGTCATCGATACCGCCAGCGCGACGACGATGGAGATGGCGATGGGAGGCCCGGCTGCCTTGAACATGCCGAGTTCGGTGAATCCCATCGCGGTGGCCGCAGCCGCGATGGTGAGTGCGGATGCGATCAGGATCCCCGAGACCCGGCGCCCGGCGTAGGACAGGGCGTCGTCGACCGACAGCTGTTTTCGGCGGGCCTCGTGGTAGCCGGACAGGATGAAGATGGCGTAATCGGTTGCGGCGCCGAGCAGCATCGCGGTCATCAGGGCGATGGTGAAGTTCGACACCGTCAAGATCTCGTTCCCACCGAGCAGGGAGATGATCGGGCGCGCCACGCCCATCGCGATTCCGATGGTCAGCAGCGGAACCATCGCGGTGATCAGCGACCGGTACACCGACAGCAGCACCAGCAGGATGAGGACCACCGAGACCCCGGTGATGATGTGCAGGGAAACATCCATGGCGCTGAACAGATCTGCCAGTGTCGGCGAGGGTCCGGTGTAGAACAGTTGCGTTCCCGGTGGCGTCGGCAGCGAATGGATCATGTCGCGGATCGCCACGGTGTTCGCGTGTGCCTTGGTCGATCCCACGTCACCGGTGCCGGCCACCAGCAGGTTGATGGCCTTACCGTCCGGGCTCAGTGCGATATCGCGCAGTTGGTCGGTGCCGAACACATCGAGCACATAGGCGACGTTTCCGGTGTCGGCGCGTAGATCGGCGACGAGCCCGTGATACAGCTGCTCCTCGGCAGCACCGATGCCGTTCTCGTTGACCAGCAGCACGCTGCCGATTGCCGAGGACTCCGGAACACCGAACTCGTGGGACATCTGACGCAGCGTCTCTGCGGCGCGGATGTCGGCGGGCATGAACGGCGCCGAATGGTTGGCGACTGTGGTCTCCAGTTGGGGTATCGCCACGTTCAGCACCGCGACGAGTGCTACCCACAGCCCGATGACCACCCAGGCGAACCGGCCGCACAGCTCGCTGACCTTGCCGAATCGGCCGCTTTCCCCGTGCTGCATTCGCCCTCCCCAGCCGTAGTAGACCAATTGGTCTACGCGCAGGCGCCGACGTTAGTAGACTGATCGGTACACCGCAAGAGAGGTTCCCATGCAGGCACGCGACCGACTGGTCACCAGCGCCATCGAACTGATCCGGCGCAACGGCGTCGCGGGCACCGGTTTGTCACTGCTGCTGGAGCGCAGCGAGACCGCACGCCGGTCGCTCTATCTGAACTTTCCCGGCGGAAAGTCGGAACTGATCGCCGATGCCACCGTTGCCGCGGGCACCGTGATCGGCGAGGCAATCGACAGCCTGGCGGCCACGCTGACCCCGGTGCAGTCGGTACGGGCGTTCATCGCGGGATGGCGAGAAACCTTGACCCGCAGTGATTTTCTGTCCGGCTGTCCGATCGTGGCGGCAGCACTGGGGCGATCGGAGGCCGAGGTCGCCGCCGACAATGCCGGCGCGGTGTTCACCGACTGGCAACAGCGCCTCATCACCCATCTCGCGGCGGCCGGCGTCGCCCCGGCCGAGGCGGCACGGCTGGCCGGCGTCACCATCGCCTCGGTGGAGGGCGCCATCGTGATGTGCCAGGCCACCAAGTCCGCCGAGCCCCTCCAGCATGTCGAGGACACCCTGGTGGAGCTGTACCGACTGAAGGTGCCTGCTACGTAGTCGGCGTCGGGATCGGATCCAACGCCTGCAGCGCGCCGTCCTCGCCGATCTGGAAGCGCACCTGACCGATTCCGGTCGGGCAGCACGGCGTGTCCGCACCCTTGAGCCACTGGTATTGCACCGTCGCGATCGACTGCCCCAGCGGCACCACCGTGAGATACGGGCGCGGCCGCGGTGTGGGCGGGCCCAGCGGGGTGTTGCGGTCGAAGAACAGCGCCTGCGTGGCGGCGTCGGGCGCGGTGTCACCGGTGCCGATGACAACCCAGTGCAGCCGGCAGTCACCGGTGTGCCCGCGGGAGGTCTCGGTCCACCGCTCGCCGACCTCGGCGATGGCGGCCTTGACGGTCTCGACGGTTGGGGTGTCCTCGGCCGGGCAGTCCGAGGCGGCCTGCGGCGCCGAGTTCTGCGGGCTCCAGCCGCACGAGGCCACCGTCAGTGCCGCGGCGGCCACCGCGAAAGTGCGCGTCGATCGCATGGCTGCGAGCTTACGGAACCGGCGAAACTGCCCGAGAAAGCACGATGGCCGGTGCTTTCGCACCGGCCTGCTGGCTCCCCCGATTGGACTCGAACCAATAACCGCCCGATTAACAGTCGGGAGCTCTGCCAATTGAGCTACAGGGGAATGAACCGAGGACAGACTCTAGCGCATGGACCCCGCCGACCTCGAATCGCCTTGTCAGAAGCCCCGTCGCCACCTTAGGCCGTCGCGTGAGGCAGGATGGTGAGCGTCCTGCTGTCACCATGGAGGGAGCCTGAGTGTTCCGGATCGTCTTCGTACTGGGGGTCGGCTACGTGCTGGGCGCGAAAGCCGGCCGGCGCCGCTACGAGCAGATCGCAGGCACCTACCGCGCAGTCACCGAGAATCCGGCCACCAAGGCCGTGCTGGATGCCGGGCGCCGCAAGATCGCCGACCGGGTGTCACCCGATCCGGCGTTGGTGAAGTTGACGGCGATCGACGCCGAGACGACGGTGTTGCAGCCAGACGAGGCGCAGCCGCCGCAGAACGGACAGACCCGCTAGCGCGAACTAGCCGATGCCGATGCTGGTGTTCCAGGAGTTGCCCGGCAGGATCGGGCTGGTGCAGATGCCGCCACCACAGAGGCCGGCACCGGGGGTCCCGAAGGCGACGCCGTTGCCCTCCGAGTAGGACATGCAGTTGCCGTCTTCCTTGTTACCGAACCACGCCAGGCAGGTCTTGGCTTCGACCGTGACCTCGGGACCGGCAGCGAGGCCGGATAGGGCCAGCACCGGCGCCGCGGCGGCGGCCGCTGCGAAGGCGCCGACGACTGCGAACTTGCGTGTCTGATTGCTCAGAAATGCCACGGTGTTGCCTTTCTAGACAGAGATCTGCTCCTCAACCATAACGGGTGGGACACGATCACGCAGTCAAGTCGTCCCCACTGGCCTGTTCCAGCAGGCTGCGCCGATAGGTCTCCATGGCGACCAGGTCACCGAACAGGGCGTGGTATTCGTCGCTGTTGTCCACCGGGGACATCCGCTGCAGCTTCGACTTCACCTCGGCGATCTGGCGGCCGACCGATACCTCCTGCAGCCGGGCCAGCACCCCGGAGATGTAGCGGGCCAGCCGCTCGTCGTCATCGATGCCGATACCGTCCACACCCAGTTCGTTGACCAGGCTCGCGGCCTCCCCGGCCAGGTCTCGCACCGTTTCGATCCATTGCGCGCCGGACAGCCCCGATGCCACACCGCCGGCGGCGGTGATCGCCGCGCGGACCGCGGCGTAGGCGGGGTGGGTGAAGCTCTCGACGCTCAGGCTGTCGAACACCGGGCCGGCCAGGCCCGGATACTGCAACGCCGATTTGAGCGCCTCACGCTGCGGGCGCAATGTCGGGTCCAGAGGGTTGGGGCGGGCGATCGTCGGCTTCGGCCGTTGCGCAGGTTCAGCGCCCCCACGCCGAGTGGTCTGGGTGGCGCCGCGACCGGTACGGGGCCCCTTACGGCCGGCCTCCTCACGCACCCGGCCGAGCACCTGGCCGACATCGTCCCAGCCGACCCAGCCGGCGAGCTGGCGGGCGTATTCGTCGCGCAGCGTCTGATCCTTGATCCGGGCCACCATCGGCACGCAGCGACGCAATGAGGCCACCCGGCCCTCGGCGCTGTCCAGATTGTGGTCGCCCAGCGCCGTGCGGATCGCGAACTCGAACAGCGGGGCGCGGCGGGCCACCAGATCACGCAGCGCGCCGTCCCCGGAGCGCAGCCGCAGATCGCACGGGTCCATGCCGTCGGCGGCGACGGCGACGAAGGATTGCCCGGCCAGGTTCTGCTCGCCCTCGAAAGCCTTCACCGCGGCGGCCCGGCCGGCGGCGTCACCGTCGAACACGTAGATCAGTTCGCCGCGAAAGAAGTTGTCGTCCATCATGAGTCGGCGCAGCATTGACAGATGCTCCTCGCCGAAGGCGGTACCGCAGGCGGCCACCGCGGTGGTCACCCCGGACAGGTGCATGGCCATCACATCGGTGTAGCCCTCGACCACGACGGCCTGATGGCCCTTGGCGATATCCCGCTTGGCCAGGTCCAACCCGAACAGCACGTGAGACTTCTTGTACAGCACCGTTTCCGGGGTGTTGACGTACTTGGCCTCCATCGGATCGTCGTCGAACAGCCGGCGGGCACCGAACCCGATGGTCTCCCCCGACGACACCCGGATGGGCCATAGGAGCCTGCGGTGGAATCGGTCCATCGGACCACGCTTGCCCTCCCGGCTCAGCCCGGCGGCCTCCAGTTCCTTGAACTCGAATCCCTTGCGCAGCAGGTGCTTTGTCAGCTTGTCCCAACCCGACGGCGCGAACCCGCAACCGAAGCGGGCAGCCGCCTCGCCGTCGAAGTTGCGGTCGATCAGGTACTGCCGGGCCGGTGCGGCCTCCTCCGAACGCAGCGCCTCGGCGTAGAACTCCTGAGCGGCGGCGTTGGCGGCGATCAGCCGGCTGCGGCTACCTCGGTCGCGTTGCACATTGGTCGCGGCGCCACCGGAATAGGTGACGGTGTAGCCGACCTTGTCGGCGAGCAACTCCACGGCCTCCACGAAGCTGACGTGCTCGATCTTCTGCAGGAAGGCGTAGACGTCGCCGCCCTCACCGCAGCCGAAGCAGTGGAAATGACCGTGGTTGGGCCGCACGTGAAACGACGGTGACTTCTCGTCGTGGAAGGGGCACAGACCTTTGAGCGAGTCGACCCCGGCGCGGCGCAACTGGACGTAGTCACCGACGATGTCCTCGATCCGGACGCGTTCCCGGATGGCCGCGATATCGCGATCGGGGATGCGGCCCCGGCCGCCACCCCGTGTCGCTTCGTTGGCCATCGGATCAGTCTAAAGGTCTCGGCGAGCGCACCTCGTGCACGCGTTCCAACCGGGACTCGGTGTACGACGCGATCTGGTCGATCACCACCCGCAGCCGCGCACCGTCGTCCTCGGCGAGAACAAAATCGGCCGCGAACTGCGGGTCCAGACTGCTCGGGGCCTGCGCCCACAGGGCCAGCGCCACCTCCTCGATCAGGGTGCGCTGGTCGGTTTGGATCTGCAGGTGGCGGTGGTCGGACATGATGAACTGCAGCGCCAGCATCTTGAGAACCGCGACCTCGGCGCGCACCGTGTCCGGGACGTGCAGGTCGGTGCTGAACCGGCGCACCGGCGCACCGTCGGCGACCGCCCGGGTCGCCGAGATGGCGGCGTTGGCGAATCGGCCCACCAACTCGCTGGTGAGCTGTTTGAGTGCCACCGAGGCGACCAGGGTGCCGTCGTACTTGCCGACCGCGGCGACCACCGGCATCTGGGACAGCCGCTGGGCGGCGCTGAGCAGTTCGTCATGCGAGACGGTCTTGGATACACCTGCGCCAAGTCGGGCCAGAGCGTCGGCGGCATCGGGGTCGGCGAGCACCCGCAGGTCGATGCGCCCGGAGATCACGCCGTCCTCGACATCGTGCACGGAGTAAGCGACATCGTCGGCCCAGTCCATCACCTGGGCTTCCAGACATGGCCGCCCGGCCGGGGCACCGTCGCGCAGCCAGTCCGCCGCGACCATGTCATCAGCGTAGAAGCCGAACTTCTTCGGGTTCTCCGCGCGTGTCCACGGATACTTGGTGACGGCGTCCAGTGCCGCCCGAGTCAGGTTCAGACCGGCCGAACGTCCGTGCTCGTCAAGGATTTTGGGCTCCAGCCGGGTCAGGATGCGCAGATTCTGCGCGTTGCCCTCGAACCCGCCGAACGGCGCCGCGATCTCGTTGAGCGCTCGTTCCCCGTTGTGCCCGTACGGCGGATGGCCGATGTCGTGGGCCAACCCCGCCAGGTCGACGAGGTCGGGGTCGCAGCCCAGCCCGACGGCCATCCCACGGCCGATCTGGGCGACCTCCAGCGAGTGCGTCAGCCGGGTCCGCGGGGTGTCACCGTGCCGGGGCCCGACCACCTGGGTCTTGTCGGCGAGTCGGCGCAGCGCCGCGCAATGCAGCACCCGGGCCCGGTCCCGCGCGAAGTCGGTGCGGTGTTCGGTCATGCTGCCGGTCGGCTTGAACGTCCCCAGCCCAGCACCCTTCGGCAACTCGGGGACCAGCCGCTGCCGGTCGGAGTCGTCGTAGTCGGATGTGTCTTGTTGTGTTGCCACCGACGGACAGTCTGCCAGTACGCGGGCGACAGTTCGGACATGACTGGCGCCGGATCGGCGGATGAGTCACTAGATTGACGGGCATGCGCATCGCCCGTTTGCTCAGCATGTTCCTCGCGGTCCTGATCGCGGGTCTGTTGGTCGCGCCCGCGGCGACTGCCACTCCACCGTTCCGGCTGCCCGGCTACGTCGTGGACGAGGCCGGTGCGCTCAGTGGTGCACAGTCGACCCAGGTCACCCAGGCCATCGACACGCTCTACGGCGACCGTCAGGTCCGGCTGTGGGTGGTCTACGTCGACACGTTCTCCGGGCAGAGCGCCGAGCCGTGGGCTCGGGCCACCCTGCGGGCCAGCGATCTCGGCGACTACGACGCGCTGCTTGCCGTCGCGACCGCCGACCGCGCCTATGCCTTCCTGGCCGGACCGGCGGCCGCCACCGGAACCGAGGCGAATACCCTGCGCCGCAATGACATCGAACCCGCGCTGCGCGACGGGCGCTGGGCCGATGCGGCGATCGCCGCAGCCACCGGGCTGACCGGGGTTGCGGCCTCGGCGACACCGTCGAGCCCGTCGGACACCGGACTGAACTGGTTCGGTGTGCTGGCCATGCTGGCGGTCATCGCCCTGGCCGTGCTCGGCCTGATGCTGTGGTCGCGGCGGCGCAAGCGCAAGCGCCGCGAGGCTGACGTCGCCGCCGCGCAGCGGGTCGATCCGACCGATCCGGCCGCGCTGGCCGCGGTCCCGCTGGACGCCCTCGACGAGCTGTCCCGCTCGATCGTCGTCGAGGTCGACAACGCGGTGCGCACCAGCGAGAACGAACTGGCGCTGGCCGTCGAGGAATTCGGCGAGCGCGATACCGCACCGTTCACCGCCGCGGTGACCGCTGCGCGCACCACGCTGGCCCAGGCGTTCAACGTCCGTCAGATCCTGGACGACACCGTGCCCGAGACCCCGCAGCAGCGTCGCGACCTGCTCACCCGGGTGATCGTAGCCGCCGCCAAGGCCGACCGTGAGCTGGACAAGCAGCGTGAGGCTTTCGCCGCGCTGCGGGATCTGGTGATCAACGCACCCACCCGGCTGGACGCGCTGACCCAGCAGATGGTGGAGCTGACCGCCCGCATCGAACCCGCCGCGCAGACCCTGGCCGGCCTGCACCAGCAGTTCTCCCAGACCGCACTGCACTCGGTCACCGACAATGTCGAAACTGCCAAGCAGCGGCTGGCATTCGCCGACCAGAACATCGGCAACGCCCGCTCGTTGGTGGCCCGGCCCGCCGGCAGCCAGGCCGGGCTGGTCGACTCGCTGCGCGCCGCCGAGTCCGCCTTGGGTCAGGCCCGGACCATGCTCGACGCAATCGACAGCGCGGCCGGCGATATCAGCCGCGCGACGGCCACGCTGCCCGATGCGATCGCCGATATCGGCAACGGCATCGCGGCGGCCGACGCACAGCTGGCCCAGGGTGGGGTGGCCGACGCGATCGCGCTGAAGGCGGCCCGGGATGCCGCGGCGCAGGCGGTGGCCACCGCACAGGCCTCGGGCAGTGCCGATCCGTTGGGCGCGTTCACGACGCTGACCCAGGCCGATGCCGAGCTGGACCGGCTGCTGGCCGTGGTCTCCGAGAAGCGCGAGGCCGAGGCGCGGCTGCGCCGATCCTTCGACCAGGCGTTGTCGACCGCGCAGTCGCGGGTACGTGGCGTCAGCGATTTCATCGACACCCGGCGCGGCAGCATCGGCCCCGACGCCCGCACCCGGCTGGCCGAGGCGGTGCGTCAGCTGCAGGCCGCCCAGGACAAACAGTCCACCAATCTGCCCGAAGCCATCGCGCACGCCAACGGCGCGACGACGCTGGCCATGCAGGCGCAGCAGTTGGCCAATGACGATGTGCACCGGGCGCATCAGGCCTACAACTCACAGCATTACGGCGGCGGGTCGAATTCCGGTGCGGTGCTGGGCGGCATCATCATCGGCAACATCCTGTCCGGCGCGCTGCGCGGCGGTATCGGCGGCAGTGTCGGTGGCGGAAGCTGGCGCTCGACGTCCTTCGGCGGGTCCGGTGGCGGCTTCTCCGGCGGTGGGTTCGGTGGGGGCGGCGGCCGCTTCTAAGGTCGGTACTCCTAGGTCGTGTACATCGACAGATGGACGAAGATCTCGTCGGGCGAGCGCTCATCGACGATGATCTCGCGGGTCACGGTGCCGTGGGCGGCGGTGGCGACCCGGTCCTGTACGTAGCGCGGATCGGGCGCCGAACCGAGTTCCGGGCCGGCGAGCACCGATGTCGATTTCGGGATGTCCGAGGGGCGAGGCGGCTCCGGGAACTGGCTGAGGAACTGGCTCAGTTGCGCTTCGTCCATCTGTAAGGTCAAGCGGTAGCGGGTATCTCGTCCCGAATCGGTGTCGGTGGCCAACACCTGGACTCCCGCGGGCAGTGTCACATCGCCGAACTGCGCGGCGGTCTCCGCCGAAACGGACATGCCCTGGCCTCCTTCGTCACGGGCATTGTCGCCCGTCGAGCATCCGGGCAGTGCGCACAACAGCAACAGCACTGTCAGGTATCGGGCGATTCTCATCGAGGCACTCCGTCGTAGGTCGATACCGTCGAGGAACCCGTGATGTCGAACTCACGTGCCAGACCGGCGGTCTGGAGTCCCGCCATCTGCTCGTCGGTGATGGTGATGGGTCCGATCTTGGTTTCCTTGCCCTCATCCCAGTTGTACCTGTCGGCGACGTCGATCTGGGATTCGACATGCACCCGGGGCTGGCCGCCCGGCGTCTCAGGCGGGTAGACGGTCACCACGCCGCCGGCCGACATGTCCACACCGCCGACCGCGCGGTACCAGTCCGGGTTCGCGTCGGGATCCAGGTAAAAGCCCTGCCACGGTGTGCGGAACGGTACCGGCCGGCCGTACTGTCCGGTCGCCGCCGCTTCGGCCGCGATCCTATTGACCTCGTCGTTGACCATCGCGTCACCGCGGGCCTGCATCTGCGGGATATCACCCATCATCGAGTTCACGTCGAGGCGGTAGGGCTCACCGGTGTTGTCCAGGTAGTGGTCCAGCAACTCGGCGGCGTGCGGCCACTGGGTCTCCACCAACGGCAGGCCGGCCTCGATCGCCGCTTTGAACGCGGCATCGTCACCGCGCGAGTACCACGGCTGCGAGCCCCATTCCCCGGAACCCTCGTCGTGGCGCTCCCACGGGGGCGGCGGCGGGATACCGTCTTCACCCTCCGGGATCTGCGGAGGCTCCTCGGGTTTGCCATCGGGATCGCGGGTATCGCCATCGCGTCCTTCGCGATCACCGAGAGTCTGGTAGCCGTCACCGATTTCGCGGATGCGTGCAGCGATCGCGTTCATATCGGCGTTCGACCGGTTCAGGATGTCGGCGACCTCGCCGACCCCGCGGGACACCACCGGCAGCAGCGCACGTTCGCCGGCTGCATTGTCGGGCAGGCTCGCCGCCGCACTGAGCACCCAGTGCCGCACCGAATCCAGATCGCGGCGGCCCGCGGCGACGACCGCGGCCGAACGATCCACCTCGGCACCGAGACGACGATCCAGCTCGGCCAACCCTCCGATGGTGCCGGCCAGACGCTGATTTCGATCCCCGTAGGACTCCGCCGCCGAACCTGTCCAGGCCGCGGCGGGCGAGGCAGACTCGACCGTGCGCCGGAGCTCTCCCAGCGGCGCGCTCTGGTCGAATTGTGCTCCGTCGACCGGAGTCCCCTCGCCCAGCGTCGCGCGGGCGTTGTCCCACGTCGACAAAAATGCCGCTAGCACGCTGATGGCCGCCCCCTCGATCTGTGCATTTCAGCCTAGGTGAGTTGCGGGGGTCCTCGGTGCGGCAATTTCAGAGGTCGCTACGCGCCCTCGGCGGGCGCGGTCAACCGCTCGGCGAGCTTGTCGAGTTGGGCCTTGTAGCCCCACTTCATACCGAATGCCGCCATCTTGGCCTTGGCGCCGATCTGGGTGATCGTCACGTCCAAGGTCAGTTCGGTCTGCCCGTCGTGTTCGGTCAGGGTCACATCGTTGACGTGCAGGATCGTGGAGGTGGATTCCTCACCGTCGGTCCAGGATCGGGCGTCGTAGGTCAGCCGGGTGACCGGATCGACGCGGGTGAAGGTCCCGGTCATCGGCCACCGAGTGCCCGCATACTTGCCCATCCCCTCGCCCGCCTCCATGACGATGTGGACCTCGCCACCGACGCGGGCATCGATACGGCATTCCGGGACGAACGTGTTCTTGGGGCCCCACCATTGTCGGACCATCTCGGCCTGTGTCCAGGCATCCCATACCGAGGCGACCGGTGCGGGGTAGGTCCGCTTCAGGGTGAAGTTCTTGTTCTTGAACAGTTGCATGATCATGGTGCAGGCCTTCCCTTTTCGTCGTTGTCCGCCATCGATTCCAGGAACGCACCCAGGTTGTCCAACCGGGTGTTCCACAGCTGTTCGAAGGATTCGGCCCACCGACCGATATCTTCGAACGGCCCCGACTCGAGCTGATAAAACCGTTGCCTGGCCCGGGCATGGCTGCTGACGATGCCCGAATCACCAAGCACCCGAAGGTGTTTGCTCGCCTGCGGCTGCCGGATTCCGAGCGCATCGGCGATCGCGCCCACCGATTGTGGTCCACCCCTGAGCAGTTCAACGATCCGCAACCGGCTCGGCTCGCCCAACGCCACGAACACCGCCGCCTGCATACCGTCACCATATGCCGACTGACGTATTCCCGTCAAGGAATACGTCCTGGCCACTTCTCCCAGCTTCCCCACTTCTCTCGGCGAGCGTGCGCGTCTGCGGGCAACACACCGAGCTGACAGACGAGTTTGCGCACGCTCACGCCGCGCGCGTCCGGGTCAATCCGTGCCCGATACGCCGCACCAGTTCCTCCGGGTATCGACGGACGTCCTCGGACACGATCGAGAGCACGGTCCAGCCCATCTCCTGCAGCGCCGCCCGCTTACGCCGATCCCTGGCGAATCGCTCCGGGTCGCTGCGCCAGTCGTACCCGTCGTACTCGACGACGAACGTGCAGTCCGGCCAGGCGAAGTCGACCCGCCACAGTCGACCCGAGCGGTCGATGATCTCGTACTGCAGCTCGGGCTGGGGCAGACCTGCGTCGAGCATCACCAGGCGGGCCTCACTCTCCATCGGAGACTCCGCGAGACCCGAGGCGTGTGCCGCGAGATCACGCACCGCGACGATGCCGCGGCGACCGTGCTGTCGCGCCACTGCCTCGAAAATTTCCCTGCGGTCACATGTTTCACTGCGCAACGCGGCATCCAGGGTGGCCAACGCCCGAGGACGCCGTAAGGACCTCGCCACTTCGACCGCGGTCCAGGCGGCAGCCGTTGCCGGTCGGCCGTCGACAACCGCCAAGGGCGCACCGTCGCGGCGGTGGATGATCAGACCGTCGGATGCGCGCAATTGGTGGCCGACGGGATTGAGCACATGCAGGTCGACGACCTCCTCGGTGGCAAAGCCATACGCCATGGCGGCGGTGTCGAGGCAGATGGCCACCGGTTCACCGGCCCGAAGATCCAGTCCGCGCAGCCGCGTCAGATTGTCCAGCTCCTCGGCCGAGTACACCCCGGGCCACACCTTCATCAGACGGCCGGTTCGGATCAGGGTGTCGAGGCGACTGCGACTCACGACCTCCAACAACTGTCCGGTGGTTGCAACACCGGATTGTCGTTCGAGCAGAGCCAGGACGCCATCGGTCATGCTGCCGATGGTCGATCAGGCGATTGCCGTTGGCCATGCCCGACGACGCATCTGTGGATGAATCGTCAACTGTGGATAACTGCCGCCGCCACGAGCGTGCGCAAACTCGTGTCCGTGCGCGGCGTGTCCATCCGCAGACACTCACGCTCGCCAAAAGAGAGGAAGCCGGGCGTCAGCTGCCCTTGAGCCGAACCGCCAGGTAGTTCGACACCTCGGAGACCGCCACCCGCTCCTGGCTCATGGTGTCGCGCTCGCGGATCGTGACGGCGTGGTCCTCCAGTGAATCGAAGTCCAGCGTCACACAGAACGGGGTCCCGATCTCGTCCTGGCGACGGTAGCGACGACCGATGGCGCCGGCATCGTCGAACTCCACATTCCAGCTCTGGCGCAACTCGGCCGCGAGATCCTTTGCCTTGGGCGACAAGTCGGCGTGGCGCGACAGCGGCAGCACCGCGGCCTTGACCGGCGCCAGCCGCGGATCGAGCTTGAGCACGGTGCGCTTGTCGACCCCGCCCTTGGCATTGGGCGCCTCGTCCTCGTGATAGCTGTCCACCAGAAACGCCATCAGCGAGCGGGTCAGCCCGGCTGCCGGTTCGATCACGTACGGCACGAAGCGCGTGTCGGAGGCCTGATCGTAGAACGACAGATCGGTCCCAGAATCCTTTGAGTGCGTGGACAAGTCGTAGTCCGTCCGGTTGGCGATGCCCTCCAGCTCGCCCCACGGGTTACCGGCGAAGCCGAACTTGTACTCGATATCGGTGGTGCCCGCACTGTAGTGCGACAGCTTCTCCAGCGGGTGCTCGTAGAGGCGCAGGTTCTCCGGTCGGATGCCGAGGTCGGTGTACCACTTGAGCCGGGTCTCGATCCAGTACTTGTGCCACTCCGGCGCGGTCGAGGGCTCGACGAAGAACTCCATCTCCATCTGCTCGAACTCGCGGGTGCGGAAGATGAAGTTGCCCGGGGTGATCTCGTTGCGGAAGCTCTTGCCGATCTGGCCGATACCGAACGGCGGCTTCTTACGCGAGGTGGTGACGACGTTGGCGAAGTTGACGAAGATGCCCTGCGCGGTCTCGGGCCGCAGGTAGTGCAGCCCCTCCTCGGACTCGATCGGCCCGAGGTAGGTCTTGAGCATCATGTTGAAATCGCGCGGTTCGGTCCACTGGCCCTTGGTGCCGCAGTCCGGGCAGACGATCTCGTCCATCGGGACGGTATCGGGATCGTCGAGCCCCTTCTTGAGGGCGTAGGCCTCCTGCATGTGGTCCTGCCGGTGCCGCTTGTGACAGTTCAGGCATTCGACCAGCGGATCGTTGAACACCGCGACGTGGCCGGAGGCCACCCAGACCTGCCGGGGCAGGATGATCGCGCTGTCCAGGCCGACGACATCGTCACGGCCGGTGACCACCGAACGCCACCACTGCTTCTTGATGTTCTCCTTGAGCTCCACCCCGAGTGGTCCGTAATCCCAGGCGGACTTGGTACCGCCGTAGATCTCGCCCGATTGGTAGACGAGGCCACGGCGTTTCGCCAGGTTTGCAACGGTGTCGATGATGGATGCCACGGGTGAACAGCGTAGCGACAACAGCCGCGACCCCACGTCGCGGGCCGAATACGGTCGCGCCGACAAGACCTCGAAGTATGGTGGCCCGACACGACGCGCATCCGCCCACCACAAGCACGCCGGGCGGGAACGCGAATGGCCTCGGGGGTGGCAGGTGAGCAGCGGGAACGATCAAACCTCCCGACTTGCGGTCATGTTCCTGCGCCAGCCGGCTTGTTTACTCAGCACGACCGGTGCGGTGCGACTGCTCAACACGGCGTGGCAGAAACTGGCGGGGCCATCCGCCGTCGCCGGACTGGCCGACCTCGTGACTGCCGAGGACCATCCACACGTTCTGGCCCAGATCGGATCGGGCAGCCGACTCGCAGACATCCGGCAAATGGAGTGCCGACTTCGCTGTGACGGCGGCGACGCCCGGTGGTTCCTGCTCACCTTTGCGCCGGCGACCGACAACCCCGACGACGGCGTGGTGTGTACCGCCGCCGACATCCACGACCTCAAACACCGCGAGCTGACCCTGGAACGTCTCGTGCGTCTGCAAGAACGCATGTTGGACAGCAGCGCCGACTGCATCAAGGTGATCTCGCCCGACGGACACTTGCTCCATATGAACGAAACGGGTTGCCAGTCACTGGGTGTGGCCCGCAACTCGGTGTACGGGCGGGATTGGCTGTCCCTGCTCCCGGCGGATGTCCAGGCGGCGGCACACGCGGCACTCGAGCAGGCCGCCGCAGGTCACTCGGCCCGATTCGCGGGCAAAAGC
The DNA here is from genome assembly GCF_053345865.1 of Mycobacterium sp. C31M. Classification (NCBI taxonomy): domain Bacteria; kingdom Bacillati; phylum Actinomycetota; class Actinomycetes; order Mycobacteriales; family Mycobacteriaceae; genus Mycobacterium; species Mycobacterium sp. C31M. The sequence continues at coordinate 103,256 of NZ_JBKFAX010000007.1, forward strand.
GACAGCCAGCGCGGCATTCAGCACTGGGACAACCTCCTGAGCCCCGTCGCCGGGACGGACGGACAGACCTCCTCGATTCTGTGCGTATCACGCGATGTCACCGCCGAACAGGCCGCACAGGAGCAACTGCGGCAAAGCCGACTCCGACTGGCGATGGCCGCGCATGTCGGTGGACTGGGCATCTGGGACTACGACATCGATCGGGACGAGATGGTCTGCGACGAGAACTGGTACCGCATCGTGGGCCTCGATCCGGCGCGGACCATCCGGTCGGTCGCCGACTTTCGCCCGTTCATCCACCCCGAGGACGTGGAGCGCGCGACGGAGGTGCGCCAAACCGCCAGCGATCTGGTCGCCTCCGGGCGCGACTACGCGATCTCGTACCGGATCGTCCGCCCGGATGGCGAAACACGTTGGGTGCGTTCTGCTGCGTGCCTGGTCAACGGGTCCGGACCCGACGCCCAGCGCGCCGTCGGCTTCATCGTGGACGTCACGGCCGCCCGGATGGCCGAACTGGCTCTTCGCGAGGCGAACCGCGAACTGCAGGAGGCGACGGTGTCGCTGACCCTGCAGACCGAACTGGATCCCTTGACCGGTGTCGCGAACAAGCGGCGCCTGGACCGGGACTTGGCGCGGTTGTGCGCCGACGCCGTCGAGACCGGGCGCCCGTTGACCATCTGCATGGTCGACGTGGATCACTTCAAGGCGTTCAACGACCGCTACGGCCATGTCGAGGGTGATGCGGCGCTGCGCAAGGTCGCGGTGGTGCTGCAGGCGTGTGTACGTGCCGACGACCTCGTCGCACGCTTCGGTGGCGAGGAGTTCGTCCTTTTGTTGCCCGATATCCGCGATCCGACGCCATTCCTGCGGCGTATCCGTCAGGCCATCGGCGACCTGGCGGTTCCGCACTTCGGATCCCCACTGGGCCGTCTGACCGTCAGCCAGGGCGGCGCCACGCTGTGGCCGACCGGCCCGATGACCCCCGAGTCCTTGCTCGCCGCCTGCGACGAAGCGTTGTACGAGGCGAAGGCAACCGGTCGCGACCGGTACATCGTCAGGCGTTGACATGCACGGAGCCGCATGTATTCTGAGTCGTAATGAAAATGATTTCCAATTCTGCCACGGCCGAAGATCACGCGGGGCACTCGCATCTGGGCGCGCCGTTCCCGGAGCTGCCATCCCGGGAGATCCTGGACACCACCGGTGATCTGTTGCGCGCACTGGCGGCGCCGCTACGCATCGCCATCGTGCTGCAACTGCGCGAATCGATGCGCTGTGTGCACGAACTCGTCGACGCGCTGCAGGTGCCCCAGCCACTGGTCAGCCAGCACCTGCGGATCCTCAAATCGGCGGGCGTGGTCGCCGGCGAACGCAGCGGCCGCGAGGTGATGTACCGCCTGGTCGACCATCACCTGGCCGAGATCGTCGTCGCCGCCGTCACCCACGCGTCCGAGGACGTGTCGTGAACGCGCCGGTGCGGTCCACCAAACAGCGTGCCGCCATCTCGGCCCTGCTGGAGAACATCGACGACTTCCGCTCCGCCCAGGAACTACACGACGAACTGCGCAAACAGGGTGAGGGAATCGGCCTGACCACCGTCTACCGCACATTGCAGTCGATGGCCACCGCCGGCCAGGTCGACACGTTGCGCACCGACACCGGCGAGTCCGTCTACCGACGCTGCTCGGACCATCACCACCACCACCTGGTGTGCCGGGTCTGCGGCAGCACCGTCGAGGTCGACGGCGGCGCGGCCGAGGTATGGGCCGACGAGGTCGCCGCCGAACACGGATTCACCGACGTGAGCCACACGATCGAGATATTCGGCCTCTGTGGCCCGTGCGCGGTCAACTGACGCGCACGAACTCCAACACCGCACCGAGCGTCAGCGGCGCGAGTTCCCGGTCCCCCGGTTCCTGCGGGTCCACCCAGGCCATCTCGACGATCTCGGCGCCCGGGCTCGGCGGCCCGTCGAGTTCGACCAGGAACAGGTCGGCCGCGACGCGGTGGCCGGGTTCGTTGGCCGCCGCCGCATCGTGATGGCCGAGTTCACGAACCGATCCCTCGACGATCCCCACCCCGAGTTCCTCGCCGACCTCGCGGTGCAGCGCCTGCAGCGGTGTCTCCCCCGGCTCGAGCTTGCCGCCCGGTTGCATGAACGCCATGGTGCCGCGTTTGCGCACCACCAGCACGTGATTGCGGTCGTCGAGCACCACCGCCGCGACGATGCGGATGACGGGACTGACCGGGGTCACGAAACGAGCGTGCGCCGCACGTCGGCGCCGGTCGCCAGCACCATCATGATCAGCGTGCCCAGCGCCTCGTCGGACAGCCCGGACGCCGGGAAGTTGTAGCGCAGCAACACATCCGCGGAATCGTCCTTCTCCACCAGCGAGACCGTGCCCAGCAGGGTATCGCGGGTGTGCCCGGCCACCGTCGCGCGCAGGGTGTCGTCGAGGGGGTGATCCCAGACCAGGATCTGGTTGAGCGACACCATGTCCAGTCCCTCGCCGACGGTCACCACCCGCAGCGAGGCGAAGGTGCCGTCGTGGTGCACTGTGAGCGCGCCGTCATCCTCGCGGGTGGCGGGCAACAGCGCCTCGGCCACCGCCGCCAATCGCTCGGCCAGGTCCATCAGGCGCGCCCGAAGCGGCGGTTGCGGTGGACATACTCCTCGCACGCGGCCCACAGGTCGCGGCGGTCGTAGTCGGGCCAGAGCTTGTCCTGGAACACGTACTCGGCGTACGCGGCCTGCCAGATCAGGAAGTTGGAGGCGCGCTGCTCCCCCGATGTGCGGATGAACAGGTCCACATCCGGGATGTCGGGACGGTGCAGGTGCTTGGCGAAGGACGCCTCACTGATCCGGCTCGGATTGACCTTGCCGGACACCGCCTCGTCGGCCAGTTGCCGTGCCGCCTCGACGATCTCGGTGCGCCCGCCGTAGTTCACGCAGTAGTTGACGGTGATGACATCGTTGCCGACGGTCATCTGCTCGGCGATGTCGAACTCCTTGATGACACTGCTCCACATCCGCGGCCGGGACCCGACCCATCGCATGTTGACGCCCATCGCGTCCAGGTTCTCGCGGCGCCGGCGCACCACCTCACGGTTGAAGCCCATCAGGAAGCGCACTTCCTCGGTGCTGCGCTTCCAGTTCTCGGTGGAGAACGCGTAGACGCTCAGGTGTTTGATACCCAGTTCGATGGCGCCACAGGTGATGTCGATCAGCACCGCCTCGCCCATCTTGTGGCCCTCGGTGCGCCCCAGCCCACGCTGGGTGGCCCACCGGCCGTTACCGTCCATGACCACCGCGACATGGTTGGGTACCTGGTCGGCGGGGATCTGCGGCGGCGCCGCCTTCGACGGGTGCTGCGGCGGCCGGGAGAACCGGCCGTTGGTCTTGGGCGGCAGATCCGGGAACACCACCGGCCACGACGAGGTATCCGGGAACTCCGGATAGTCCTCAGGCGCCGGGGCGAGCTGTGGGTACGGAGATTTGCCCCGCTTGCCTTCCCTGTTCAATGCCATGGGCCATATCCTGCCCGAACACCCCCGGCCTGCGTTCAACGGCCGCACTATCCACCCGGTAGACGCGCTCCACCAGCGGCAATGTCCGCAGCTGACGTTCCAGATGCCACTGCAGGTGCGCGGCGACCAGCCCGCTGGCCTGGCTGCGCTGCGATGAGGTGGAGGCTTGCGCGAACTCCCAGTCCCCGTCGTGCAGGGCGGACATCAGATCCAGCACCGCCTGCGCGGGCGTCGCCGAACCGGACGGCCGACAGTGCACACATACGCTGCCACCGGCGGCGACGTGGAACGCCCGGTGCGGGCCGGGGGCGGCACACCGCGCGCATTCGGTCAGCGCCGGCGCCCACCCCGCGATGCCCATCGCCCGCAGCAGATAGGCGTCGAGCACCAGCTCGCGTGGCCGGCGACCCTCGGCGACGGCCCGCAGCGCGGCCACCGTCAGCCCGTGCAGCTGCGGGACGGGCGCACGTTCCTCACCGGCGAGGCGTTCGGCGGTCTCCAGGACCGCGCAGGCGCAGGTGTAGCGGCCGTAGTCGCTGACGATGTCCACGGCGAACGCGTCGATGGACTGCACCTGGGTGACGATGTCGAGGTTGCGGCCGGGATGCAGCTGAACGTCGATGTGCGCGAACGGCTCCAGCCGCGCCCCGAACTTGCTGCGGGTGCGCCGCACCCCCTTGGCCACCGCACGCACCACACCGTGTTCGCGGGTGAGCAGCGTCACGATCCGGTCGGCCTCGCCGAGCTTGTGCTGGCGCAGCACGACCGCTCGATCCCGGTACAACCGCATCGGGACAGTGTCGCACAGCACGGTGACATCGGCCGCTTCGCAACGCCGGATATCCTCGACTTCACGATGGCTTCCACCCCGAAATTCCCCACCCTCACCCAGTTGCTCTACCGGCTCGCCAGCGGTGCGGTGACCTCCGAAGAACTGGTACGGCAGTCCCTGAACGCCATCGAGGCCAGCCAGCCCACCCTCAATGCCTTCCGGGTGGTGTTCACCCGCCAGGCGCTCGCCGATGCCGCCGCCGCGGATCGTAAACGTGCTGCCGGACAACAGCTTCCGCTGCTCGGCATCCCGATCGCGGTCAAGGATGACGTCGACGTGGCCGGGGTGCCCACCCGGTTCGGCACCGTCGCCGACCCGGCACCGGCGACCGCCGATGCCGAGGTGGTCCGCCGGCTGCGCGCGGCCGGCGCGGTGATCGTCGGCAAGACCAACACCTGCGAATTGGGTCAGTGGCCGTTCACCAGCGGACCCGGCTTCGGCCACACCCACAATCCGTGGTCACAGCGCCACAGCCCCGGCGGATCCTCCGGCGGGAGCGCCGCCGCGGTGGCCGCAGGCCTGGTCACCGCGGCCATCGGTTCCGACGGGGCAGGCAGTGTCCGCATCCCGGCCGCCTGGACCCACCTGGTCGGCATCAAACCGCAGCGCGGACGCATCTCCACCTGGCCGCTGCCCGAGGCATTCAACGGCATCACCGTCAACGGGGTGTTGGCCCGCACCGTCACCGACGCGGCCCTGGTGCTCGACGCCGCGTCCGGTAACGCCGACGGTGATCTGCACAAGCCGGCGCCGGTGCGGGTCTCCGAACACGTCGGTCGGGCGCCCGGCGCGCTGCGGGTCGCGATGTCGACGGCCTTCCCGTTCAACTTCTTCCGCTCCACCCTGCACCCGGAGATCGCCGCGGCCCTGCAGGGGGTCGCCGATCAGCTCGAACAGCTCGGACACCACGTGCACCGCGCCGACCCGAACTATGGGCTGCGGATGTCGTGGAACTTCCTGTCCCGGTCGACCTCGGGACTGGTCGACTGGTCACACCGGCTCGGCTCGGACGTCGAGCTCGATAAACGCACCGTGAGCAATATCCGCACCGGGTGGCTGCTGTCGCAGAACACATTGCGCAAGGCGCGCGCCGCCGAGGCCGCCGCGCAGCGCCGGGTCGGCTGGATCTTCAACATCGCCGACGTCGTCATTGCGCCGACGACCGCGCAGCCCGCACCCCTGGTCGACGAGTACGACGACCGCGGGCCGCTGGCCACCGACCGGGCCATGATCCGGGCCTGCCCGGTGACCTGGCCGTGGAATCTGCTCGGCTGGCCGTCGATCAACGTTCCGGCCGGATTCACCTCAGACGGGCTGCCCATCGGTGTGCAGCTGATGGGCCCGGCCGACAGTGAGCCGCTGCTGATCTCGCTGGCCGGTCAGCTGGAGGCGATGAACGGCTGGATGGCCAAGCAGCCGGAACCGTGGTGGGAGAGTCCGGCGCTGACGTAGCCTCATCAGCTATGACCGCAATACGTCGCTGCGTGACCGTCCTGCCGATGGTCGCCCTGGCCGCCGGGGCGGTCATCACCGCACCGGCCGCCAATGCCGACAACCGGCGCCTCAACGACGGCGTCGTCGCCAACGTCTACACCGTCCAGCACAAGGCCGGCTGCAGCAATGACGTGAAGATCAACCCGAAGCTGCGCCTGGCCGCGCAGTGGCACACCAACGACGTGTTGAACAACCGCGCGCTCAACGCTGATATCGGCTCGGACGGCACCACGGTCGCCGACCGGGCCCGCAACGCCGGTTATGCCGGAGCGGTGGCCGAGACCGTCGCGATCAACCCAGCGCTGGCCATCAGCGGTATCGAACTGATCAATCAGTGGTACCACCGGCCCGACTACTACGCGATCATGGCCGACTGCACCAATGTCGACATCGGGGTGTGGTCGGAGAGCGTGTGGGACCGCACCGTCGTCGTCGCGGTCTACGGCAAGGGTGACGGCGCACCGCCGGTGCCCTCCGACATCCGCGATTTCGGCCAGGTCCCGGGCTGGACGCCCTGACCGTCGGATGACTTGAGGAACCTGGTGAGGAACCTGCTCACGGCCACCACCGTGCCCGCACTGCTGCTCGCCGGGTTCATGGTCGGGGCCGCTCCGTCAGCGGCTGCCCCGTCCGACTCCGCAAGAGTGCTGTCCCTGATCAACGAGCAGCGCAGCCGGATCGGCTGTTCTTCGGCATTCGATGACGACCGACTGACCGCGGCCGCGGCCCGGCACGCGAACGACATGGCAGCGCAAGGTGTCTCGGGTCACACGGGGTCCGATGGATCCACGCCCGCGTCTCGGCTGGACGCTACCGGTTATGCCCCCGTGGCACTCTCGAACGAAATCGTCTTCTGGGGCACCGGTGGGCTGGCCAACCCCGAATCGGCGATCGACATGTGGATGAACAGTCCGGTCCATCAAGCGGTCATCGCCGATTGCCGGATGGTCGACATCGGCGTTCGCACGGCGACGGCGAACGGTCGGCTGACTGCTGTCGCCGTCTTCGCGACACACTAGAAGCCAAGCCGGCCAAGCTGTTTCGGGTCACGCTGCCAGTTCTTGGCGACCTTCACCCGCAGGTCCAGGAACACCTTGGTGCCCAGCAGCTTCTCGATCTGCAGGCGGGCGGCGGTGCCGACCTCACGCAGTCGCGCACCGCCCTTGCCGATCACGATACCCTTCTGGCTGTCACGCTCGACGTAGAGGATGGCGTGCACGTCCAGCAGAGGATCATCTTCTGGACGTCCCTCACGTTCCTCGATCTCGTCGATGACGACGGCCAGCGAGTGCGGTAGCTCGTCGCGCACACCTTCCAGAGCCGCCTCACGGATGAGTTCGGCCATCAGTACTTCCTCGGGCTCATCGGTGAGTTCGCCATCGGGGTAGAACGCCGGCCCCGGCTCCAGGTGCGAGACCAGCACGTCGGTGAGCACATCGATCTGTTGACCGGCGGTCGCCGAGACCGGCACGATATCGGCGGCCTTGGCGCCGAACGCCTCCTGCACCGCGACCAGCTGGGCGGCCACCTTGTCGCGGGGCACCTTGTCGGTCTTGGTGACAACCACCACCAGGGTGGTCCGCGGCGCGACCGCGCAGATCTGGTCGAAGATCCACCGATCCCCCGGGCCGATGCCCTCATCGGCGGGGATGCAGAATCCGATGACGTCGACCTCGGAATAGGTGTCCTTGACCAGATCGTTGAGCCGCTGACCCAGCAGTGTGCGCGGCCGGTGCAGACCCGGGGTGTCGACGAGCACGATCTGGAAGTTCTCGCGGTGCACGATGCCGCGGATGGTGTGCCGAGTGGTCTGCGGTCGGTTGGAGGTGATGGCCACCTTCTGCCCGACCAGGGCATTGGTCAGCGTGGACTTGCCGGTGTTCGGCCGGCCGACGAAACAGACAAAACCGGAGCGGAACTCGGTGCTCATAACGGCGTCCCGGACCGGTCGGTCACGATGACGGCGGCATCGGCGGACAGTTCGGTCACCGCGGCGATCCCGGCGTCCTCGGCCGACCCGCCGACCAGCACGGCGGCCTCCAGGCCGGCCGCGCCACTGGAGACCGCGGCGGCCACCGCGGCCTGCAGGGCGGTCAGTGTCAGCGCCGACAGCGTCACCGGCGCACCGGCATAGGTGCGTCCGTCCAGATCCCGCACGGCCGCGCCCTGAGTCGCCTCGGCGCGGCCCATCGCACCGCGGGCCAGCGTCACCAGCTTGGCGTCTTCGGCCTGCAAGCTCATCTCTCGTCCTCCTGGCGTTCTTCCTGGCTGATCAGCACCGTGCCGACGCGTACCCGGCCACGATGGTCGGGCCCGCCCTCGGCCCGCAACCGCAGCCCGTTCCAACTGACCTGGGCACCGGGCAGCGGCACCCGGCCCAGTTCGTGGGCCAGCAGCCCTCCGACGGTGTCGACCTCGAGGTCCCCGTCCACCTCGAGATCCTCATACAGCTCGGGCAGATCCTCGATGGGCAAGCGTGCCGACACCCGGAACCGTTTGTCGCCGAGCACCTCCCACGGAGCCACCTCATCGGAGTCGTACTCGTCGTTGATCTCGCCGACGATCTCCTCCAGCACATCCTCGATGGTGACCAGCCCGGCGATGGCACCGTATTCGTCGACCAGCAGCGCCATGTGGTTACGCATCCGCTGCATTTCCCGCAGCAGGGTGTCCAACGGCTTGGAGTCCGGCACGAACACCGCCGGGCGCATCAACTCGCCGACCCGCATATCGGTGTTGCCCAACTCCGAACGCGTCTGTTGCACCAGGTCCTTCAGGTAGACGACACCCACGACATCGTCGACGTTCTCCCCGATCACCGGCAACCGGGAATGCCCGCTGCGCACGGCCAACGATGTCGCCTGCCCCGCCGTCTTGTCCGATTCGATCCACACCATCTCGGTGCGCGGCACCATCACCTCGCGGGCCGGGGTGTCGCCGAGTTCGAAAACAGACTGGATCATCCGCCGTTCGTCGTCGGCCACCACACCGCGCTGCTGGGCCAGGTCGACCACCTCGCGCAGTTCGATCTCGGAGGCGAACGGGCCGTTGCGGAAGCCCCGGCCCGGGGTCAGCGCGTTACCGATCAGCACCAGCAGCCGGCTGATCGGGGTGAGCAGCACCGAGATGGCATGCAGCGGAAGGGCCGAGGCCAAGGCGATGGTGTAGGCGTTCTGGCGTCCGACGGTGCGCGGGCCGACCCCGATCGCCACGAAGCTGACCACCACCATGGTCACCGCGGCGGTGAACAACCCCCACCCGACACCGAGCGGCCCGTCCAGGTAGGACACCAACAACACGGTGGCCGTCACCTCACAGGTGATACGCAGCAGCACAACAAGATTGATGTAGCGGGGCCGGTCGGCCAGCACCCTGGCCAACCGGATGGCCCCGGGGCGCTCGTCGCGCACCATTTCCTCGACCCGGGCCAGCGAGGCGGTGCTGATGGCGGCGTCGACGGCGGCGAACAGGCCACCGAGCCCGATCAGCAGCACCGCGCCCAGCAGCGGCGTGATACCGGTCACTGCTGGTCGAAGTATCGCGACCGGTCCAGCAGCCGGCGATCCTTCTCGTTCTGCAGGTCCTGCCGGTAGGCGTCGACCTGATCGGCAACCCATTCCTCGAGGAGACGGCGCTGCAACGCAAACATCTCCTTCTCCTCATCGGGTTCGGCATGGTCATAGCCGAGCAGGTGCAGCACACCGTGCACCGTGAGCAACGCGAGCTCCTGCCCCAGCGAATGTCCGGCCTTCTCGGCCTGTTTCGCGGCGAATTCCGGGCACAGCACGATATCGCCGAGCATCGACGGGCCCGGTTCGGCGGCGTCGGGACGGCCACCGGGTTCGAGCTCGTCCATCGGGAAGCTCATCACGTCGGTGGGTCCGGGCAAATCCATCCACCGCACGTGCAGATCGGCCATCGCCGTTTCGTCGAGCAGCACCATGGACAACTCGGCGGCCGGGTTGACGTCCATCTGGGCGATGACGAACTTGGCGACGCTGATCAATTCGGACTCGGACACGTCGATGCCCGATTCGTTGGAGACCTCGATACTCATGCGGTTCCCTCGCAGGCTCGGGTCCCGCACGACACCTGATTATTCGCTCCGCAAGCGTCGCTCATCGCCGCGGCCCCGAGCGACGCTGGGCGCGGTTCAACAGCTCGGGTCGCTCCTCGTGCCGGGAGTAGGCGTCCACGATCTGCGACACCAGCCGGTGGCGCACCACATCGGCGCTGGTGAGCTCGGAAAAGTGGATGTCCTCGATACCGTCGAGGATGTTCGAGGCCGCGCGCAGCCCCGACTGCGCACCACCGGGCAGGTCGACCTGTGTGACGTCGCCGGTGACCACCATCTTGGAGCCGAAGCCCAGCCGGGTCAGGAACATCTTCATCTGCTCGGGCGTGGTGTTCTGTGCCTCGTCGAGGATGATGAACGCGTCGTTGAGGCTGCGGCCACGCATGAACGCCAGCGGCGCGACCTCGATCACCCCGGCCGCCAACAGATTCGGGATCGCCGCGGGATCCATCATGTCGTGCAGCGCGTCGTACAGCGGGCGCAGGTACGGGTCGATCTTCTCGGTCAGCGTGCCGGGCAGAAAGCCAAGGCGCTCACCGGCTTCCACCGCGGGGCGGGTCAGGATGATGCGGTTGACGTCCTTGGCCTGCAGCGCGGCGACCGCCTTGGCCATCGCCAGGTAGGTCTTACCGGTACCGGCCGGACCGATGCCGAACACGATGGTGTGCGCGTCGATGGCGTCGACGTAACGCTTCTGGTTGAGCGTCTTGGGCCGAATGGTCTTACCGCGCCGCGACAAGATGTCCAGCGTCAGCACCTCGGCCGGCGATGCCTCGGCGGTGCCGGTCAGCATGGACACGCTGTGCCGGATGGCGTCCGGCGTCAGCGACTGCCCGCGGCTGAGCACCGCGACCAGCTCACCGAAAACACGTTCGGCGAGGGCGACATCGGCGGGTTCACCACTGAAGGTGACGGCGTTGCCGCGAACATGGATGTCGGCGGTCAGCAGTTTCTCCAGGGCACGCAGGTTCTCGTCGGCCGAGCCGAGCAGGCCCACGATGGTGTCGGGCGGAACTGTGATGCTGCTTCGTACCGGTCCGGTGATCGGGCCAGCGGTCGTCTCGCGGGGCGTCACGTGGTGTTTCGTGCCTGCTTTCTGGTTCTGCGAACTGGTGCCCAGCAAGTTTACCGCTGGTCACCGACCTGTCCCAATGGTTAGTTCACGTCCCAACGCGCGGTCAGCACCCCGATCGCCCCGAGCGCCACGGCCGCAGCGGTCGAAGTCCGCAGCACCGAGGGACCGAGCCGCACCGGGAGCGCACCCGCGGCGACCAGTGCCTGCAGTTCTTCCTCGGTGACCCCGCCCTCGGGGCCGACCACCAGCAGCACGGACTCCGCAGCGGCTAGGCCGCCCGGCCCCACCAGGCCGGCGATCGGCACGGTGGCCGACTCGTGCAGCACCAGCATCCGGGAGCCGGCCGCCCGCGCGATCAGATCCTTGGTGCTGACCAGGCCGTCGACGGTCGGGACATATGGGCGCCGCGACTGCCGGGCCGCCGATCGCGCGACCGCCGCCCAGCGCGCCAGGCCCTTGTCGATCTTGGCCGCCGATTCCCATCGAGCCACGCAGCGGTTGGCCTGCCAGGCCAGGAAGCCGTCGGCACCGGCTTCGGTGGCCAGTTCGATGGCCAACTCCGAGCGGTCGGATTTCGGCAACGCCTGGGCGATGGTCACCCGCGGCACCGGCGGCGCGACCGTGCTCACCGACAGCACACGGGCGTCGAGGCGGCCCTTGGCGACCTCGGTGACCACGACATGGGCCAGCGTTCCGTCACCATCGCTGAGATCGAGTTCCTCGCCGGCGCGGGTGCGACAGACCGTCGCGGCATGGTGCCCCTCGTCACCGTCGACGACGACGGTGCCGCCGGCGGCCGGAAGGGTGTCGACGTAGAACAGCGAGCGCATCTACAGTCGTCAGCGACCGGAGAAGGTCTCGCGCAGCTTGCTGAACAGGCCACCGCCGTTCGCCGAAGCGCCGCGCGTCGACTTCACCTCGGCGACATCGCGGGATCGGTGTTCCTTGAGCTTGCGCAGCAGGTCGGCATCGGTGCCGTCCAGGCGCGTCGGCACCAGCACCTCGATATGGGCGTGCAGGTTACCGCGCACACCCGAGCGCAGGTGCGGCATACCGTGTCCGCGCAGCGTGGTCACCGCACCGGGCTGGGTGCCGGCCGGAATGGTCAGCTCGGTCGGGCCGTCCAGGATGGCGTCGACCGTGACGGTGGTGCCCAGCGCCGCGTCGAACATCGGGACGCTGACGGTGCAGTGCAGGTCGTCGCCGTCGCGCACGAAGATCTCGTGCTGCTGTTCGTGCACCTCGACGTAGAGGTCACCGGCCGGACCGCCGCCGGGGCCCACCTCGCCCTGAGCGGCCAACCGCACCCGCATCCCGTCGCCGACACCCGCGGGGATCTTGACGCTGATCTCGCGGCGCGCCTGCACCCGACCGTCACCGCCGCAGCGATTGCACGGATCGGGGATGACCTCGCCGACCCCGCCACACACCGGGCACGGCCGCGATGTCATGACCTGGCCGAGCAGTGAGCGCTGCACCGTCTGCACTTCGCCCTGACCGTGGCAGGTGCCACAGGTCTGTGGTTTCGAGTTGCCGTGGGTGCCCTTGCCCTGGCACAGATCGCACAGCACCGCGGTGTCGACGGTCACCTGCTTGGTCACCCCGGTCGCGCATTCGGTGAGGTCCAGCCGCATCCGCAGCAGCGAATCCGAACCCGGGCGCACCCGGCCGATGGGGCCGCGGGAGCCGGCGCCACCGCCGAAGAATGCCTCGAACACGTCACCCAGGCCGCCGAAACCGGCACCGGAGAATCCGCCGCCACCGGCGCCGGCGCTCTCCATCGGGTCCCCGCCCAGGTCGACGATGCGGCGCTTCTCCGGATCGGAGAGCACCTCGTAGGCGACCTGGATCTCGGTGAACCGGGCCTGCGCCGCCTCGTCGGGGTTGACGTCGGGGTGCAATTCGCGGGCCAGCTTGCGGTAGGCGCGCTTGAGCTCCGAATCACTGGCGCCCTTGCTCACGCCGAGCAGACCGTAATAATCGCGTGCCACGCTTGAAACCTCTCTCGTACCGCCTGCGGCGGCATCAGCCTCTCGTACCGCCTCCGGCGGTATTGCCCGTCTACGGGGACCCGTCAGCGGGTGCCCAGAACCTCACCTATGTAGAGAGCAACTGCGGCGACGTTGGCGATCGTTCCCGGATAGTCCATCCGTGTGGGACCGACCACACCCATACCGCCGAAGACCTTGCCCGAGCTGCCGTAGGTGGTGCTGACCACCGACGTCCCCAGCATCTGCTCGGCCTCGGTCTCGTGCCCGATACGCACCGTGACCTTACCGGCCTGCTGCTGGGCGGCGAGCAGCCGTAGCACCACGACCTGCTCCTCCAGTGCCTCCAACACCGAGCGCAGCGACCCACCGAAGTCTGCGGTGTTGCGGGTGAGGTTGGCGGTGCCACCGAGCAGCAGTCGCTCCTCGGTGTGCTCGACCAGGGTCTCCACCAGAACCGTCGCGGCCCGCCCCACCGCATCGCCCAGTCCGCCGCGACCGTCGAGTGCGGTGGCCAGGTCGGCCACCGCCACCGAGGCCGCCGACAGCGGTTTACCCTCCAACGCCGAGCCCAGCCGCTCCCGCAGCTGGGACAGCTCGTGTTCGTCGATGGCGTCCCCGAGTTCGACGACCCGCTGGTCCACCCGGCCGCTGTCGGTGATGACCACCAGCAGCAGCTTGGCCGGGGTCAGCGCCACGACCTCCAGATGCCGCACCGTCGAGGTCGACAGCGTCGGGTACTGGATGATGGCGACCTGCCGGGTCAGCTGGGCCAGTAGACGAACGGCCCGGCGCAACACATCGTCGAGGTCGACGCCGGACTCCAGGAATCCCAGGATGGCGCGGCGCTCGCTGACCGACATCGGCTTCACGTCGTCGAGGCGGTCGACGAACTCGCGATAGCCCTTCTCGGTCGGCACCCGTCCCGAGCTGGTGTGCGGCTGGGTGATGTAGCCCTCGGCCTCCAGAACAGCCATGTCGTTACGCACCGTGGCGCTGGAAACACCGAGGTTGTGCCGCTCCACCAGCGTCTTGGAACCGATCGGTTCCTTGGTGGCGACGAAATCGGCGACGATGGCGCGCAGCACCTCGAAGCGACGGTCGTCGGCACTACCCATCAGTTCACCTCGCCTCAGCCGGTACGTTGCTCTGGATCTGCCCACATTTTACGGGGACCAACTGCACAGATTCACGGCGACGGCGGGAAGCGGCGTGTTCGGCCTTCGGTCGGGCTCGGTTGTTGATCAAGCAATGACATTTCTGACATTGTCGGCGGATTGCGGATAACCTCACCTGCATGGGAGCCCGCCGGTGATCTTCAAAGGTGTCCGCGACGGGAAGCCGTACCCCGAACACGGTCTGTCCTACCGGCAGTGGGCTCAGATCCCACCGCGACAGATCCGACTCGACGAACTGGTGACCACCACCACGGTGCTGGCGCTGGACCGGTTGCTCTCCGAGGATTCGACGTTCTACGGCGACCTGTTCCCGCATGCGGTGCGCTGGCAGGGAATCATCTATCTGGAGGACGGTCTGCACCGGGCCGTCCGGGCGGCGTTGCGCAACCGGACCGTGTTGCACGCCCGGGTCTACGACATGGACACCCCGCTACCGGCGTAGCAGCGTGACGGCGGCCAGCAGCTGCCAGGCGAAGATCGGATAGACCGCCCCGCGTTCCCAGATCCCGATATTCGGCGGCGCGGTCGCCATCACCAGCAGGCACAGCAGGCCGACGATGCCCAGCGCCACCGAAGTCCCGCGGTACAGCCGGGAGCCGAGTGCCGGTCCCGCGATCGCAGCCGCATTGCCGCCGATGATCGCCAGCGCCGCACCCACCCCATGCCAGGTGTTGCCCTGACCGCTGTGCACCAGCGCCACCAGGATGTTGCCGACACCGTTGCACAACGCAAAAGCCAAGAACCACAGCCGCTTCGGTGCGATCAGGATTGCGGCGGTCGCGAAACACAGACCTTGGACGACGAACGCCGCATTCATCAGAGCCGCCTGCGGCGAGGCCACCGGGTCGCCGAGGGTGCTGATGTAGTCGCCGGCGTAGGAGTAGCCCGCGATCGCCGATGCCGCCAGCGCCTCGGCGGTGAAGTAGCCGACCGCTCCGATGATCCAGAGCGCGGCCGCCAGCCGCGTCCTGGTCGTCACGCCCTCACCCTATTCCCGCGAGCCGGGGGCAAAGGGTGACCCGTCAGGACATGGCGTCGCGCAGGCTCTTCGGGCGCAGGTCGCCCCAGGTTTCCTCGACGTAGGCCAGGCAGTCCGCGCGGGTGCTCTCACCGAACACGACGCGCCAGCCCGCGGGCACATCGGCGAACGTCGGCCACAGGCTGTACTGCTCCTCGTCGTTGATCAGAACGAAGAAGGCGCCGTCCTCGTCATCGAACGGATTGCTGCTCATCGGCTCTCCTGGAAGTGTTTTGAAAGAGTTCGGAGCCCAGTACCCGGTCGGACAACCGGCCCAGGCAGCTGAGGTTGGGGAATCCGGGGCCCTGTGTCAGCCCGGCCAGCCCCGGCAGGAACAGCTTCGGGTTCACATCGTTGACCGACAGGTCGTAGCCGATCGATTCCTGGATGCTGTCACCGGTCAGCGGCCCGCCCAGGCCGAGTTCGAGCACATCGAGGGCCTCTTGGCGCAACAACGGCACGAACCACATCGCGTTGGCGCCGGAGCCGTCGATGACCAGGTCGAAACCGTGCACTGTCTCCAACCGCTCACCACCGCGCTCGGTCTGCAAGGTCAGTCGGATCCGCTCGTCGCGGGCCACCGCGTGCGCCACCCGCCCGCGCAGATGCCGGATACGGTCATCGGCCAGCAGGCCTTCCTGCACGCGCACCGAGAACACCCCGCGGTCGGTGCGATTCATCGCATCGCGCTTCTCGGCCAGCGTCAGGCCGGCCCAGTGGATCGGATCGGAGTACAGCGAGTTCTCGAAGAACCCCTCACCGCGGGTGAACAGCGTCACCTGCGGTGAGATGACGGTGATGGTCGAAACCCGGTGCCGGAACAGCTCGTCGAGCATGGTGCCCGCGGTTTCACCGCCACCGATCACCGCGACCCGCTCGGCCGCGATCAACTCGTGCTGGGCGGCGCGGTGCCAGAACTGGGCGATCGACAACACCCGCGGGTTGCCCGGCAGGATGGACCGCTCGGCCTGCCCCGGGCCGGTGACCATCAGGGCGTCGGCGTGCACCGCACCCTCCCGGGTGCCGAGCTCCCAGCGGGTGCCGTCATCGGTGTCCTGCAGCCCGATCTCGGACACCTCGCCGGTGTGCACCGTCATCCCGGTGTTGTCGGCCACCCACTTGAGGTACTGACTCCACCGCTTGTGTGTCGGCGCGGGACGACCCCGGTCGATCCACTCGGCGAACTGCCCGGTCGACACCAGGTAGGACTGCCAGCTGTGCCGCATCATCCGCTCGTCGAGTTCGGCGTTGCGCCGCGACACCAGCGCCGACTGATACGGGAACCCGATGTCCTTTTCGGGACCGGTGCCCAGCCGGTGCGCTCCGTCGGTCCAGCCGCCGGCGGCCTGCCAGTTGGCGGCCACCGCCGTGCGTTCGATCGCGACCACCTCGGGCGCGGGCACACCCATCGCGCGCAGTTCGGCCGCCTTGGCTGCCACCGCGATGGCCTTCACCCCGGCGCCGATGACGGCAAGGGTTTTCGTCATCTCGACACCTCTGTCATGAAATCACCTCTCGTAGAGCGTCCTGCCACAACGCCTGCAAGGTGGCGACGTCGTCGGCAGAAAGAATGTCGGGCACGGTGCGCCACTGGGTGCCCAGCACCGGCGCCCCGTCCTTGTCGACCATCAGCACGTTCAGTGTGATCTCGTGCCGGATGGCGAGTTCCGGTTCCGGAATCCGGGACACCTCGTTGAGCAGCGCACGGTCGACCGTCAGCGCGGACCGGCCGGGGACCTGCCGCAACCGGCCCAGGTAGTTCAGCATGATCTGCGGATCACGATGTGCCCGTAGCCGTTCGGCGGTGTCGGCACGAAGGTAGCGCAGCAGCGCGTAGTCGATACCGTCACCGGGGATGGCGTCGAGTTCGGCGGCGACGCCGACGGCGTCGTGGGCGGCCAACCGCACCGGGTAGATGGCGCTGAGCAGGCCGACGGTGTCGCCGGTGTCGATCTGTCGGGAATCATCCGTCAGCCCGGCCGACACCACGGCGTCGGCACGTCCGTAGGTCTCGACGGCGAGCAACGGGGTCGGGGTGTCCTGACCGCGATGGTGCCGCCATGCCGTGATCGTGCGCGCCGTGGCCGCCGCCAGCACCTCGGGCACACCGGCGGGCGCGGCCAGCACCTGCGCGGTCAACGCACGCCCGATGAACGACATCGACACCACGGCGTCGGCGGCCCGGTCGGTGTCCGGCTGCACCCGACGGGCGCCCAGATCCGGGTCGGGCCCGTCGAGTTGACGTTCCCAGTAGTCGCAGCTGTCGAGTTTGAGCGCACGTTCGGCGAGCAGCCGGGACCACTGGCGCAGCGAGGTGTGTTCACGCACCGGTGCCGGGTTATGCCCGGCAGCCAACGCCTGCCAACCGGTTTCGAGCTCACCGAGCACGATCTGCCAGGACGCCGGGTCCATCGCCAGCACGTGCGCGGTCAACAGCAGCACCTCGGCGCCGCTGTCATGGTGCAACCAGACCGCGTTGAACATCGCCCCGCGATCGGGATTCAGTCGCTGGATCGCACTGTCGGTCTGGGCGGCCACCGCCGCGGCCAGCTCCCCGGAGACGGTCGCCTCGGTCAGGACGTCCTCGGGCTGCTGCGGCAACAAGCTCATGGTGGCCCGGTCCAGGCGGCTGCGCAGGACCTCATGACCGTCGATCACATTGCCCAGCAAAACTTCCAGACGCTCCCGCGTGACATCGGCCGGTAGCCGGATCACCTCGGTCTGGGCCAGCCTGCGCGCCTCACCGTGAGACAGCAGCCAGTGGCCGGCCGGTAGCAGCGGTATGGGGCCGGTGTCGTCGACGTCGATCGCCTCGGCCTGTTCGTCGGCATCGATTGCGGCCGCCAGCTCGGCGACGTTGGCGCATTCCAGCATCAGCCTGGCCCGCAACGCGACCCCGCGCCGACGCACCGCCTGCACCACCGACAACGCCACGATGCTGTCCAGGCCAAGGCCGAGGAAGTCCGCATTGACGTCGGTGACCTGAGTGTCCAGGAGCTCGCCGAGCACCTCGGCGAGGACGATCTCGGTCGCAGTGGCCGGCGCGGTTGCCTCCGCGGCGGCACCGGCACCCCGGTCGGCGTCGATCGCGGCAAGCGCGCGGTCGTCGACCTTGCCGTGTGTGGTCAGCGGGATCTCGGCGACGTCGATGATGTGATGTGGCACAAGATACTTCGGGAGGGTTGCGGTGAGCATGCGGCGCAGCTCCGCAACCCCTACCCCGGCCACGACATAGGCCGTCAACCGCGGCCCACTGCGATGCCTGCGCACCGCGACATGGGCGTGACGCACCTCGGGGTGGCGGTACAGCGCCGCGGCGACCTCGCCTGGTTCGACCCGGAATCCGCGGATCTTGACCTGATCATCGCTGCGGCCCAGATACTGCAGGGCACCGGAGCCGGGCAGCCTGCGCACCACGTCACCGGTGCGGTACATGCGCCGCCCGGGGTTGGCCGGGTCGGCGATGTAGCGGGCCGAGGTCTCCCCCGGTCTGCCCAGATAGCCGCGGGTCAGTTGACCGCCGGTCAGGTACAGCTCGCCGGCGACACCGTCGGGTACCGGTCGCAACCAGGAATCCAGCACATAGGCCACGGTTGGTCCGGTCGGCTCGCCGATGCAGGGCTGGGGATGTTCGGCGATGGCCGCCACCACCGCTTCGACGGTCGTTTCGGTTGGGCCGTAACAGTTGTGGGCCCGCATGCCGGTGCGGTCGCATTCGGCGCGGATGCCCTGCCAGGCGGCGACGTCGATGTTCTCGCCGCCCAGGGCCAGGACCGCCAACGGCACGGTCGAGAGCAGCCCGGCCGCGCGCAGCTGGGTGAACATCGACGGGGTGGTGTCGATCATGTCGAGCCCGAACACGCCGATCTCGGCCACCAGTGCCTCGGCGTCGCGCTGCACGATATCGGCGATGATGTGCACGCTGTGCCCATCCAGCAGCGCCACCAACGGCTGCCAGGCGGCGTCGAAGGTGAACGACCAGGCATGCGCGATCCGCAGATCGCGGCCCAGTCTCTCGCGTGCCGGCGCCAACAGCTGGCGGACGTGATCGGCCCCGTAGGACAGCACGGCCTGATGGGTTCCGATGACACCCTTGGGTTTTCCGGTGGTGCCGGAGGTGAAGACGATATAGGCGCCCTGCCCCGGGCGCACCGCTGCCGGTTGGTAGGCGGCGTCGGGTTCGGCGTCGGCCCCCGCTAACAGCTCGTCGTCGACGATGAGCTGGGCACCCGTCTGGCCGATGATCTCGCGGACCCGTTCCTCGGGCATCCCCGGATCCAGCGGGACGATCAGGCCGCCCGCCTTGAGCACCGCGAGCATGGCGACCACGTAGTCGGGCCCGCGGCGCAGCAGAATCGGCACGGGTGTCTCGGCGCCGATCCCACGCCGGCAAAGGTGCGCCGCCAGTCGGTCAGCGGCGGAATCGAGTTCGCGGTAGGTCAGGCTGCCGGTCTGCCAGCTCACAGCGACCGCATCCGGTCGCTGTGCGGCGACGGCGGCCACTGCGGTGTGAAATCCGCCGTCGGCGAGGACGGGCTCGACTGCCGGCGCGCGCCGGTCCTCCCCATCCAGGGTGACCGCGACATCACGTAGCGGTTTGTCCCAACCGGCGAGCAGGCGCTGCACGACGGTCAGCACGCGTTGGGCCAAGGTCGCCGGGTCGAGCAGACCCAGTGCGCCGTCCAGGGTTTCGACCAGAACGGTGAGCCTGCCGTGCGTCGGGTGCGCGGCGATGGTGACCGGGAAATGCGACAGGCTCTCCAGGGCCGCGGGACGGATCACCGCGTCGCCCATCTCGAATTCGCCACTGCCGACCAGGCCGCCGGGCGGGAAGTTCTCGTACACCAGCAGGGTGTCGTAGAGCTCCCCGATGCCGCCGGCGGCGCGCATCTCGGCGTGGCTGAGGAAGCTGTGGTCGCGCATCTCGGCGGCCTCGCGCTGTACGGCGAGGCACTGCCTGCCGACCCGCTCAGCGGCACTGAGCCGGATGCGCAGCGGCACCGTGTTGATGAACAGGCCGACCATCGACTCGACCCCGGACAGCTCGTCGGGGCGCCCGGAGACCGTCACCCCGAACACCACGTCATCACGGTCGGTGAACGCCGACAGTATTGTCGCCCAGGCCATCTGGAACAGCGTGCTGACGGTGACGCCACGCTCGCGGGCCGCGTCGAACAGCTCGGTGGTGGTCTGCTCGTCGAGGTCGATCTCGGTACGCTCCGGTAGTCCGCCGACCACCTCCCCGGACAGTGCCGGGGTGAGCATGGTCGGACCGTCCAGGGCGTCGAGGTGAGTGCGCCAGCGTGAGCGGCTCACCTCCGGATCACGGGCGGCCAGCCACCCGATGTAGTCGCGGTACGGCCGGGCGGGCGGCAGCACACCGATATCGCCTCCGGCGCCGTAGAGCGCCATCAGCTCACTGACGAACACCGGCAGTGACCAACCGTCGATCACGATGTGATGGGCGACGACGACCAGGCGCCATTGCGACTGCGGCAGTTCGGCCAGCACGAACCGGATCGCCGGACCGTGACTCAGGTCGAACGGCCGGGTCCGCGCCTGCGCCTCCAGCGCCGCCGCCTCGTCGGCATCCGCGACGACCACGTGCTGCCACGGCAGCTCGAAGGTGGCCGGGACGACCGCAACGGGTCGGGACAGGTTGCCCTGGAAGAAGCTGACCCGGATGTTGGGGTGCCGGTTCAGCATCGCCTCGGCACACGACCGCAACAGATCGGCATCGAGGTCGCCGTGCACATCGGCGGCCATCGCGATGAAATACGGGTCGGCTCCGGCCTCGCTGTCGGTCAGACCGGCCAGCGAGTGCAGCCCCAATTGCAGGGGGCTGAGTGCCATCACGTCGATGATGGCTCCGGTGTCACTCATTGCGTGCCGTTCACTTCTGTTCGTTGCCCCAGCCCGCGGCCAGTGCAGCCAGCTCGTCCGGGGACAGGCCCGAGGCGGTCATCGGTTCGTGGCGGGTGTCGGCCGCGACGGCCTGACCCGCCTTGGCATCCACAGCAGCGGCCAACTCGGCCAGCACCGGATGCTCGAACACCATCCGTGCGGTCAGCGGCACACCGGTGTCACGGGCCCGTGCCGCCAGCTGCACGGCCAGGATGCTGTCACCGCCCAGGGTGAAGAAATCGTCGTTGCGACCGAATTCCTCCACCGCCAGAAGGTCGTTCAACATGGCCGCCAGCGTCCGTTCGGTGTCGGTGCGGGCCGGCTCGCTCGGCGCGGTCGAGGTGACCACCGGTCGCGGCAGTACCCCGGTCAGCGAATCGAGCACCGTGATGGGCAGCGCGGCAAGGTGTTCCGGCAGCACGGGGGTTTCCGGACCGGTCAGCACCAGGTAACCGCCCAGCACCGAACCGCCGCGGGTCTCCCAGAATCGGGTGGTCGCCGCCGCGACCCCGGGCAGCGCCTCCAGCGCCGCCTGCACCTCGTGGTCGCCGCGTTCGACGTACTCGCACGTGCCCTCGGCGGTCCAGCGGGCCCGGTCACCGGTGCGGTACAGGTGCGCGCCGCCCTCCAGCGGATTCGCCAAATACCGGAATGACGTTGCCGAATTGCTCTTTTCGGCTGCGGCGTCGATGGCACCACCGGCGTAGTAGACATCACCGATGACACCGACGGGGACGGGCG
The DNA here is from genome assembly GCF_053345865.1 of Mycobacterium sp. C31M. Classification (NCBI taxonomy): domain Bacteria; kingdom Bacillati; phylum Actinomycetota; class Actinomycetes; order Mycobacteriales; family Mycobacteriaceae; genus Mycobacterium; species Mycobacterium sp. C31M. Next base: position 125,089 of record NZ_JBKFAX010000007.1, read on the forward strand.
CCAGCCATTCGTCGAGCAGGTACACCCGGTCGGCGCCGGCGGTCTGCGGCAGGCCGGTCAGTGGCGCGGTGGCGGCACTGAAATCGGTGATCGGCTGATCGCCGCCGGCGATGGTGATATCGCGCAGGGTGGCACCGGGATCCTCGGCGAACGCCTCGATGACCCGGTGCAGCCAGCTCACCAACCGTCCGGCGGTGTCCGGGCGGTACAGCTCGGTGCGGTAGATGACCGTGCCCGCATAACCCGCCGGGCTGCCGTCGGGTGCCGTCTCGGCGAAGAAATTCAGCGAGAGGTCGGCGTGCGCCACGTCGAAGGTCGGTTCCAGTGCCGTGAAACGGGTTTCCCCATCGGGTCCGGAGGCGATGACCCGGTCGGCGGGAAGCTCCTCACGAACATGCACGACCACACCGAACAGCGGGTTGCGTGACAGCGACCGCACCGGGGCGACGGCCTCGACGACCCGGTCGAACGGCAGATCCTGGTGCGCGTACGCGCCCAACGCCATCTCGCGGGCCCGCCGCAGCACCTCACGGACGGTCGGATTGCCGTCGAGGTTGTTGCGCAGCACCAGGATGTTGATGAAGAACCCGATCAGCCCGTCCAATTCGGGCTCGGTGCGCCCGGCCACCGGTGTGCCCAGTGGAATGTCGGTGCCCTCACCGGCCTTGTGCAGCGCGACCGCGACGGCGGCCTGCAACAGCATGAATTCGGTGATACCCAGTTCGCGGGTCAGCTCGGCCAGCTTGGCCCGGGTGTCGGTGTCGATGCTGAACGCCCACGCATCGCCTTCACCGTCCGGTACCGGCGGGCGCGGGAAGTCCGGCCGCAGTCCGTTCTCCTCGGGCAGACCCGACAGCTGCGATACCCAGTACTCGCGCTGTGCCTCGATGCTCGGGGTGCCGCCCCCGAGCAGTTCGGCCTGCCAGGCCGCGTAGTCGGCGTACTGCACCGGCAGCGGCTCGAACTCGGGTGCCGCACCGGCGACCCGGGCCCGATAGGCGGTCAGGATATCGGTGAACAGCACACCGGCCGACCAGTGATCGGCGGCGATGTGGTGCACCACCAGCGACAGCACATGCTGTTCTTCGGCGGTGCCCGATTTCGTACTCAGCACGGCGGCGCGGATCGGCCAGTCGTTCTCCAGATCGAAGCAGTACCGGCGTTCGGCGGTCAGCTCGGTCTGCAGCCACTCCTCGCCCTCGCCGCGGGCCCGGCGCACCGGGATCTCGGCGACCGGATTGATGATCTGATACGGCGCACCGTCGATCTCACGGTAGGTGGTGCGCAAGATTTCATGCCGAGCCACCACATCGTTGACCGCGGCGACGAAGGCGGCGGGATCGTTGGGGCCGGAGAGCCGCGCGGCGAACGGGATGTTGTTCACCGGGTTCGGGCCGTCGATGCGGAACTGGAACCACTGGCGCAGCTGCGCCGCGGACATCTGCAACGGACCGTCGTGGCTGATCGTCACCACCGGCGGCCGGTCCGACCGGCCGCCCGCCGCCGCGATGGCGTCGATATGGACGGCGATCGCGGTGACGGTGGCGAGTTCGAAGATCTCCTGCACCCCGATATCCACCCGGCTTTGCGAGCGGATCGCAGCGACCAGCTTGGTGGCCAGCAGCGAGTGCCCCCCGAACTCGAAGAACGAGTCGTCGGCACCCACCTGCTCACGACCGAGCAGGTCACCGAACAGGCCGGCGATCTGACGCTCGGTGTCGGTGGTGGGCTCGCGGTACTCGGTGGCCACCGAGATCTCCGGCTCCGGCAACGCCTTTCGGTCGATCTTGCCGTGCGCGGTGATCGGGATCTCGTCGATCTCGACATAGCCGGCCGGGATCATGTACTCCGGCAGCGCCGCGGCCACCCGGGCCCGGATGCGGTCGACCTCGACGGTGCCACCGTCGGCAGCCGGGGTCACATACGCCACCAGGCTCTTGCCCAGGCCGGCCACATCGGCGGCGATGACGACGGCCTGGCCGACCGACGGGTCGACCGAGATCGCGGCCGCGACCTCGCCGAGTTCGATCCGGAAGCCCCGGATCTTGACCTGCTCGTCGGCGCGGCCGACGAATTCGATATCACCGTCGGCGTTACGGCGGGCCAGGTCGCCGGATCGGTACATGCGCGCACCGGGGTTGAACGGGTCGGCCACGAAGCGTTCCGCCGTCAGGCCCCAGCGCCGGTGGTAGCCGTTCGCGACATGTGTTCCGCCGATGTAGATCTCACCGATGACACCGACCGGCACCGGCTGCAGGAAATCGTCGAGCAGGTGGATGGTGGTGTTGATCTTCGGGGTGCCGATCGGCACGATGCGGGAGCCCTGTTTGCCCTCGACCTTGAAGCGCGAGCAGTTGATCACCGTCTCGGTGGGCCCGTAGAAGTTGTGCAGCAACGAGTCGAACATCGCGTGGAACTTGTCGGCGACCTCGCCGGGCAGGGCCTCACCACCGATCGGGACGCGCTGCAGGGTGCGCCATTCGTTGACCCCGGGCAGCGACAGGAACAGCCCCAGCAGCGAGGGCACGAAGTGCATCGAGGTGACACCCTCGTTGCGCAGCAGGTCGGTCAGGTACCCGATATCGGTCAGGCCGTCCGGCTTCGGGATCACCAGGCGCGCACCGGCGGCCAGCATCCCGAAGATCTCGCCGATCGACACGTCGAATCCCTGCGAGGCCACCTGCAGCAGCCGGTCGGCCTCGGTGACCTGATATTCGTCACCGAACCAGGCAAAGTACTCCGCGATCGGGCGGTGCGGCACCGGTACACCCTTGGGCAGACCCGTCGACCCCGAGGTGTAGATCAGGTACGCGGTGTTCTCCGGACGCAGCGGGCGCACCCGGTCGGCATCGGTCGGATTGTCGGTGCGGTGGCCGTCCAGGTCGGCGGGCAGTTCCCGCAGCACGGCTTTCGGATCCGAATCGGACAGGATGTAGTTCAGCCGGTCCTCGGGGTACTCGGGGTCGATCGGCAGGTAGATCGCGCCGGCCTTGACGATGCCCAGCGCGCAGATCACCAGCGCCGGGCCCTTGTTCATCAGCACCGCGACGCGGTCCTCGGCCCCGATGCCGTGGGCGATCAGCCAGTGCGCCAACCGGTTCGCGGTCTCGTTGATCTCGCGGTAGCTGTAATGGCGGCCCTCGTAGACCACGGCGGTGTTGTCGGGGGTCTCGGCGACCTGATCCTCCACCGCCGCGGTGAGTGTCATCGGCGCGAACTCGAAATCTTCGCCGGTAGACACCGCGCGCAGCCACTCGGCGTCCTTGGGCGACAACACATCCAACCCGGCCAGCGCGCGATCCGGTGCGGCCAGCGCACCCTCGAGCAGCACGGCGAACGAGTCCAGCATCCGGGCGGCCAGGTCGGCCCCGATCACCTCGGTCAGGTGCTCGGCCTCGACGGTCACCGCACCGTTCTCGCCGTCCCACTCGACCATGAATCCCAGCGGCAACTGGGTGACGTGACCGCGTAGCTCGCCGCGCTCGCACCGCACACCGTCGGGGCTGAAGCCGCCGCCATCCGGTTCGCGGAAGCCGAAGCTGATCCGTGTCATGCGTTCGGCGCCGTGGCGCCGGTCCGGGTTGATCTCGCGGACCACCCGGTCCAGGTTGATGCGCTGATGGGCGAACGCGCCCAGCGCGGTGTCGCGGGTGGCCGCCACCAGATCGCGGAAGCCGTTGCGGGGCTGCGGCCGCAGCCGCATGACGACGGTGTTGCCGTAGTAGCCCAGCGCCTCGTCGGAGCCACGGTTGAGCACCGGGGTGGCGACCAGGAAGTCGTCGGTGTGGGTGTAGCGGTAGATCAGCGCGCCGAACGCGGCCAGCAGCACCATGTACGGCGTCGAGCCGGTCTCGCGGGCCAGGTCGGTGACCTTCACGACGGTGTCCGGCGCCAGGGTCAGGGTGGTGCGCTGAGAGCGGAACGCGGTGGGCACTGCCGACCCGGTCGGGCCCGGAAGTTCCAGCGGCTCGGGCGGATCGGCCATCACCTGGCGCCAATGCGCCAGATCCTCGTCACCGGTGTCGGCAGGCAGCACCGGTGCGGCGGGTGTGGGGCCCAGCGCGGCGCCGCCGTAGGCCTGGGTCAGATCATCGAAGAAGATCCGCCAGCAGCCGTCGTCCCAGGCGATGTGGTGGGCGACCAGCAGCATCATGTGCTCGTCGGCGGCGAGGCGCACCAGCGTGATGCGCAGCGGCGAATCGGTGCTCAGGTCGAAGGCGGTGCCGAACTCGCGTTGGGCCAGCACCTCCAGGCGTAACCCGCGGGCGCGTTCGGACATCTCGGACAGGTCGTGCAAGGCCCACGCCGGCTCCAGGTTCGCGTGCAGGGTTTCCTGGGGTTCGCCGTTCTCGTCGGCGGCATAGGTGGTGCGCAGCAACGGGTGCCGCTGTGCGACGGCCCGCAGTGCGGTGTGCAGCCGCTCGGCGTCCAGCGGACCGGTCAGCCGGTAGGACAGGCTGATGTTGAGCAGCACACCAGTCGGATCGAAGGCCTGCACGAACCACATCCGGCGCTGGCCGTCCGACAGCCCGGTCTGGCCACCGGGTTCGGCCAGCGTGGCAGCCAGCCCCCTTTCGGCGAGCTTGCGTCGCATCAGTTCGAGGCGGGGATTGGCCTCCTGGGGCGAGCGCAGCGACGGGATAGATGACGTGTCAGTCACGCGAAAGTGCCTTCTTTTCAGTGTGTTCCATGTGCTCGATGACCTCGGCGACGGTCGCGCCGCCGAGGATCGTGGCCAGCGGCACGTTGGCGCCGGTGGCCTTCTTGAGCTTCTTGCGTAGGTCGAGCGCCAACAGTGAGTCGACACCCAGATCGAGCAGCGACGCCGACGGCTCGGGTGCGATGTCGGCGGGGGTGTTCAACACCGCCGCCAGCGCCACCCGCAGCACATCGGCCGCATCGAGTCCCTCCAGTGCGGGTTCGGTCCCGCTCGGCGCGGCCGGTTCGGCCGTTTCGGCCCGACCGAGGAACTGGTCCAGCCGGGTGGTGTCCGCGGTGAAGATCACCGGGTCACCGGTGTGCTCGCGCAGGCAGGCGTCGATGGCACGCTCGGGCACCATCGGGCGCAGTCCCACCCGTTCGACGCGGCCGACCTCGTCGGCATCGATGATGCCGTCACCCGGCCACAGGCCCCAGCGCACCGCGGTGCACTGCCTGCCGTCGGCCCGCAGCTGCGCGGCCAGCACGTCGGTGAGCCGGTTGGCCGCGGCATAGGCGGTGTGCCCGGCACCGCCCCACAGCCCGGACACCGAAGAGCACAGGATGATTCGGACGTCGTCGCGCAGCGGCCAGGTCCGCGCCATGTTGGCCAGGCCGGTGACCTTGGCCGCCACGGTATCGGTGAAGCTGTCCGCGGTGACGTCGCGGTGCCCGGCGATACGCGCCACCCCGGCCGCATGGATGACCAATGATGCTCCCCCGCCGCCGAATTCGGCGGCGATCGCGGCCAGTGCGGCGTCATCGGTGATATCGCAGCGCGGTGCCGCCACCTCGACGCCCGGGATCTGCAGGTGCTGCGGATCCACCGGGCCACGACCGAGCAGCACGATGCGCCGTGCGCCGTGCGCGGCCAGGTAGGCCAGGAACTGTGTTCCCACGGCTCCGGAACCACCGGTGATGACGACCTCGTCGAAGGTCGACGCCGGCCACCGCGGAGCGCGCGGCCCGGCGTCGACGCAGGCGTGCCGGAACGGCGCCGGACCCGAATCGGTGTCGCGCACCGCGATCTCGGCCACCGCACCCTGCAGTATCGCGGCCGCCATCGACGCGGTCGCGTCGTCCGGTTGCCCGGACGGCAGGTCCAGGTGGCCGAACTCGTGGTCGGGATGTTCGAGTCCGATGCTGCGGTGCATGGCCGCCAGCGCCGCCTGGGCGGGCAGCGGTCCGGGTTCGGTATCACGCACCTGCTCACCACCGACGGTGACCAGCCAGACGTCGCGGGTCGACGGGCCGATGGCCTCGGGGTAGCGCAGCAGTCCGGTCTCGATCCGTGCGGTGAGGTCCGCACCGGCGCCGGCGGCGTCGAGTTGGTCGGTGACCGGTGCCAGCACCACCAGCAGGTCCGCCTCGCCCGGTTCGGTGATCGCCAGCCGGGTGTGCAGCGCGGCAACGAGTTCCGGGGCGGCACCCAGGTCCACCACGGCGGCGCGACGGCCCGTCGCTTGGCGTACGGTGGCGGGTTCCCAGGCCTCGGTCAGTACCTTCAGACCCGGCACCGGGGGCAGCGGGTCCGGTGCGGCCCAATAGTGTGCCGAGCGCATCGGGGCGAACGGGAAGTCCGGCAGCAGTGCCACGTCCGGTGCCTCCCACCGGCGGCCCCGGTCGGACAGCCACACCGCGGCCGCATTGGCCGACAGCCGGTCCACGAGTGGTTCATCGCGCCGTCCCGATCCGACGACCAGCGGTTGCGCCGCCGATTCCAGCCCGTCGAGTACATCACCCATCGCGAACAACAACGCCGGATGCGCCGACATCTCGACAAAGGTGTCCGCACCGGCGGTCACCGCCGCTGCCACCGCCTGATCGAACCGGACGGTGCTGCGCAGGTTGGTGTACCAGTACTCGGCGAAATCGGTTCCCGCAGGCACCGGCTGGGCGGTGGCCGAACCGATGAACTGCACCGCGGTGCCGTCGAATGTGCCTTCGGGGAGCAGATTTTCGAGGTCGGCACGCAGCGGGTCCAGTTTGGTGGTGTGCGCAGGGAACCACATCTCGATCTCGCGGGCGAACCCGCCGGCCTCGGCAACCCGGGCGACCACGGCCGCAACCGCATCGGTGTCGCCGGAGACGGCGACCGAGGAAGCCGAGTTGACCACCGACAGTTCCAGCCAACCCGGTGTGGCGTCGATCTCGGCCTGCGCCCGCTCGGGGCTCATGCCGAGCACCGCCACCCGGTAGGGACCGGTCAGCCGGTCCAGCAGCGTCGCGCGGGCCGCCACGATGCCCACCGCATCGGCCAGCGTGATGGCGCCGGCGATATAGGCCGCACCGATCTCGCCGAGACTGTGCCCCACCGTGATATCCGGTGTCACACCGAATGATTGCCAGACCCTGGCCAGCGCGACACCGTGGACAAATTGTGCGCCCTGGATCTGAACCTGGGTGAAGTCGTTGGTCTGCGCTGCCGGGTCGGCCATCAGATAGGCCAGCGGCGAGGCGAATCCAGCCGCGTCGAAGACTGCCACACACCGGTCGACCTCGGCGGCGTAGACCGGTAGTGCGGTGTAGGCCTCGACTCCCATCGACGGCCATTGGCTGCCCTGCCCCGGGAACACGAAACAGATTCGCCGGTCGCCACTCTGCTCGGAGCGGGTGACCAACCGATGGTCGTCACCGGACGCCAAGGCCTGCAGGGCGGCGGTCAACTCGGACCGGTCGGCGGCTCGGATCAGCGCACGGTACTTGCGCATCCGCCGGGTGCGCAGCACCGTGGCAGCCACCCGCGACACCTCGGTCACGGCGGGGCGGCGGCTCAGATGGTCGAGGATCGCGGTGGCGTCGGCGCCGATCAGTTCCTCGGCGTGCGCGCTCAGCAGCACCGCAGTCCGGCCGTCCGGCAGTGGTGGCGACGTGCTCACGCGGCCTCCCCCTGCTCGGGCATCTTCACGATGACATGGGTGTTGGTGCCGCTCATCCCGAACGCCGATACCGCAGCGACCCGTGCACCGTCACGGGCCGGCCACTCGGTCACATTGTCGGCCAGACGCAAACCCTGTGCACCCCAGTTGATTTCGCGGCTGGCATGCTCGCTGTGCAGGCTCGGGGGCACCGCGCCGCGTTGCGCCGCGATGATCACCTTGGCCAGCCCCAGCGCCCCGGCGGCGGCCTGGGTGTGGCCGACATTGGACTTCACCGACCCCAGCAGTGCACCGGTTCCGGGTTCGGCGGTGGCCCCGTAGGTCTTGGCCAGCGCCCGCAGTTCGGTGCGATCACCCAGTCGGGTGGCGGTGCCGTGGCCCTCGATCATGCCGACATCCTCGGGACGGACCCCGGCCCCCGCCATGGTCCGGGCGAACAGGCGTTCCTGGGCCGCCCCGCTGGGCGCGGTCAGACCGATGGTTCGGCCGTCCTGGTTGACCCCGCTCGCGAGGACCTCGGCCAACACCCGCCTGCCGTCGCGCAATGCCGCCGATCGCCGCTGCAGGACGAACAACCCGGCGCCCTCGGCCCAGACGGTGCCACTGGCCCCGGTGCTGTACGGCCGGCAGTGCCCGTCATCGGAAAGCGCGTGCTGCTTGGAGAACTCGACGAAGTAACCCGGAGTTCCCATCACGCAGACCCCACCGGTGATCGCCATCTCGCAGTCACCGTTGGCGATGGCACCGGCGGCGGTGTGCAGTGCGGCCAGCGCCGAGGAACACGAGGTGTCCACGGTCAGCGCGGGTCCGGCCAGATCCAGGGTGTAGGCGATCCGTCCGGAGATGACGCCGAGCGAGGTACCGGTGATGAGATGTCCGCTGTGGCTGGAGTATTCAGACAGTTGCGGGCCGTACTCCAGCGCCGAGGCACCGATATAACAACCGACGTCCGCACCGGCCAGGTCGTCGGGATTGATCCCGCTGTGTTCCAGGGCCCGCCACGCCAGCCGCAGTGCGACCCGCTGCTGCGGATCCATGGCGGTCGCCTCCCGCGGCGAGATCCCGAAGAAGGCGGGGTCGAACGTCGCTGCATCGGTGAGGAACCCACCGAGATCGTGGATCTCCTTGAAACCGTCGCGCCGCGATCCGTCCAGCAGGTCGGCGATCGACCAGCCGCGGTCGTCGGGGAACGGGCCGAGCGCCTCCCGGCGTCCGGCCAGAAGGTCCCAGTAGCTGTCTGTCGAGTCGACGCCGCCGGGCGCCTCCAGAGCCATCCCGACGATCACTACCGGATCGGTGTTCTCAGAGCGCATGCACAAGCTCCGCCACATCCGCGGTGTGGTCGTTGATGTAGAAGTGGCCGCCGTCGAACATCGATACCGTGAACGCACCATTGGTGTGGGTTTCCCACTGCCGCAACATGTTCTCGTCGATACGGTGGTCGCTCTCACCGCCGAGGGTGTGGATATCGGCACCGATGCGGATATCGTCACCACAGGCGTACCGGTTGAACGCCGCATAGTCGGCCCGCACCGCCATCAGCAACAGCTCGACAAAATCGTCATCGGCCAGCAGTTGCGGGTCGGTACCGCCGAGATCGACCATCTCGGCCAGGATCTCGGTCTGCGCCATCGGCAGGTCCGGTGCCGTCGCCACCGTCGAGGGTGCCTCACTGGCCGATACCCACAGCGCGCTGATCGGCACACCGTGCTTCTCGGCGACGCGGGCGAACTCGAATGCGACCACCGCACCCATGCAGTGGCCGAAGAGTCGCAGCGGGCCCAGCCCAGCCCAGTCGCCGCCGTCGAACAGGTCGGCAGCGAGATCGCCCACGGTCGACGGTGCGGGGTGGGTCAGCCGGTCACCGCGCTGCGGGTACTGCATGACATAGGCATCAGCACCGGCGACGGCCAACGCGGTACCGAAGTTGCGGTAGGCCAGTGCCGCGCCCCCGGCGTGCGGGAAGACCAGCGTCGGCTGACCTGCTCCGGGGTAGCGCTTGATCCAGGGCTTGAACGTCACGACTGACCCGCGGTGTGCAGCTGCGATTCGACGTCTGCCTCGTCCATGTCGGCGACCTCCAGGTACAGCTCGGCGACCAGCTCGAGGCGCTGGACGTCGGCTTCCCGTTCGGTCAGCCGCTCGGCGAGCGCCGCGACGGTGCGGGTGGCGAAGACGTCGGGAACCATGATGGTCGGAGTATCCAGCCAGTCGCGTACATGCGCCACCACCTGGGTGGCCATCACCGAGTCACCGCCGAGTGCGAAGAAATCGTCGTCGATACCGACATCGTCGCGGCCCAGCAGTTCGGCCATGATGCGCGCCACCGCCTTCTGCAGTGCGGTCGACGGCGCCCGGTAGCCGCGCTCGGCGGGCAGGTCGGCCTCGGACAGCAGCAGGGTCACCGCCTTGCGGTCGATCTTGCCGCCGACGGTGAACGGGATCCGGTCGCCGACCACGATGAGCTGCGGAATCATATGGTCGGGCACCAGCTCGACCAGCGCCGCGGTCACCGCGGCGGCGTCCATGCCGGGTTCGTCGACACGGACCAGTGCGCCGAGCACATCGCGGGAACCGGCGGTCACGACAGCGGCGACCGCGGCACCCACCCCGGGTACCCGCGCCAACGCGGCCTCGACCTCGCCGAGTTCGATGCGATAGCCGCTGATCTTCACCCGGTGATCGGTGCGACCGATGAACTCCAGGGTGCCGTCGGGCCAGTAGCGGGCCAGATCACCGGTCCGGTACCAGGTCCGGCCGTCGTACTCGACGAACTTCTCGGCGGTCAGGTCCGGTCGCCCGCGGTAACCCGACGCGATACCGCGACCGGTGAACCACAGTTCACCGGGCACCCAGTCCGGGCAATCCTCCCCTGCCGGGCTGACAACCCGGCACGCGTTGTTGGCGAACGGCACACCGTAGGGCACCGAGGCGGCGCTCGCCGGGATCCCCAGATCATCGCCGGCGTCGGGGCCGATCTCGAAGATGGTGCCGTGCACGGCGGTCTCCGTCGCGCCACCCAGACCGGCAAACCGCATCTGCGGGGCCCGTTTGCGCAGGGCCCGTACCATGTCGGGGCGCACCCAGTCGCCACCGGCGAGCACCACCCGCAGCGAGGACAGATCCCCCGGTACCTCGGTCAGCATCTCCAGCCAGCCCGGGATGAAGTTCACCACCGACACGCGGTGCGTCTCGATCAGGCGCGCCCAGGTGTCGGGATCACGACGCTGATCCTCGTCGACCATCACGATCGCCCCGCCGACGCGCAGGGTTCCGAACACATCGGGCACCGACATGTCCGATTCCAGGTGCGACAGCGCCAAGGCGCGGGCATCCGATCCGATGTCGAAATGCCGGTAGAGGAACTCCAGGGTGTTCATCACGGTGTCGTGGGACAGCTCCACACCTTTGGGTTCGCCGGTGGAGCCGGAGGTGAACAGCACATATGCCAGATCCTCCGGCGTACCGGCCACGGCACGGAAATCCGTTGTGGCGCTTTGTGCCTCACCGACATGCAGGAAGTCGATGCCGGCTTCACCGACCACGGCCGGGGTGTCGGTTCCGGTGATCAGCGCGAACTTCACGCCCGCGGTCGCCAGGATGCGGGTGGCCCGGTCGACGGGCTGATCGATCCCGATCGGCAGATAGGCCGCACCGGCGGTCAGGATGCCCAGCAGCGCGGGAATCTGCTCGGCGCCCTTGGGGCCCAGCACGGCGACGACGTCACCGCGGCCCACCCCGCGCGCCTGCACGGCACCGGCAACCGCCAGCACCCGGCCGCGCAGCTCGCCGTAGCTGAGTTCGCCGGCGCCGGAGATGACGGCGACGGCATCCGGGGTGGCCTCGGCATTGCGGAAGAAGCCGTCGACCAGGTTGTCCCCGCTGGGCGGGGCGGTCGTCGCGTTGACGGCCGCGCGCACGTTGCGCGACGCCTCGCTGAGTGCCGGCGGATCCACGGCATCCCAGGCCGCGTCATCGTCGGCCAGTCGCTGCAGTTCGGCGACCTCATAGGCGAACATCGCCTCGGGAACCCCGGGCGGGAAGGCCTCGACGCGGACGTCCCAGTTGATCATCAGCCCGTTGGCCAGCGGGGTGGCCTGCGCGTCGATGAGCACCTGCGGTCCCTGCGAGATGGTCCAGACCGGTTCACCGAACTGGTCGGTGACGTCCCCGGCGAACAGGTCGCCCAGACCCAGCGCGCTGGTGTAGACGATGGTCGCCAGGGTCTGGGTGCCGCGGTGCCGGCTCATATCGCGCAGCACGCTCAGCCCGGACACCGAGGAATGCGCGGCCGTGCTGTGCAGCACCTCCTGCACGGCGCGGGCTCGCGAGGCCGCGGAGTTGGTTTCGGCCAGATCGATATCGAGCATCAGCGAGGAGGTGAAGCAGCCCACCAACTTGTCGACATCGGGGTGATAGGGCTCACGTCCGAACATCGGCAGGTTGAGCAGGAAGCGGGAGTCGCTCGACCAACGGGCCAGCGCGTTGGCGTAGGCGGCCGCGACGGCCATCGCCGGTGTGACTCCCCGGCGGTGGGCCGCGGCGAACAGCGCATCGCGGGTCGGCACGTCGAAGATGTGCCACAACCGGACGTTGCGCAGCGGATTGGCCTGCTCGGCACGCGGAACCAATGGCAGCGCAGGCGGTTCCGGCAGATCGGGGATTCGTTCGGCCCACCACTGTCGGTCGGTCTCCGACGGCGGCGGGGTGAGGGCGGTGAGCCGGTTGCGGTACTCGCGGTAGGTGTATTGCAGGTCGGGCAACTCGGCGCCGCGGTAGAACGCCGCCAGGTCGGCCATGAAGTTGCGGTAGCTGACCGCGTCGGCGGCCTGCATGTCCATATCCACGTGCAGCCGGGTACGACCGTCTGCCAACAGCGACAACGAGATCTGCAACACCTCGTCGTCCATCAGCTGATGGGATTTGTCGTCGCGGATCTGCTCCAACCGCTGCTCGGCGTCTGCCGCGTCGCGCAGGTCGTACACGGCGACCGGCAATCCCCGATCGCTGATCCGCTGGGTTCCGTCGGGCAGAATCTCCTGCCGCAGCATCGGGTGACGCGCAACAAGTTTGGTGGCGGCACGCTGGAGCCGCTCGGGATCGACTCCGGCACCGTCGAATTCGACATAGAGGTGGGCGGCCACGCCGCCGAGTTCCTGCTCGCCGTGCCGGCCCACCCACATCGCATGGGCGATGGGCGCCAACGAGAACGGGGCGTCGGGATCATCGCCGATGGACTCGAGAACCGCGTCGTCCGTTGCGGCCGGCGCGGGCGCATGCTCGGCCACCAGCGCCTGCCACGCCGCGACGGTGGGCTCGGCCGCCAGTGCCGCGAAGCCGACCTCGATGCCCTGTTTGCGCCAGCGGCCCGACAGCGACATCATCCGGATCGAGTCGAGACCGGAGGCGATGAGGTCAGCGTTCGGGTCCAGCGAATCTGCACCGATCCCGAGCAGTTCGGCCACCTCGGCCCGAACAGTTTCTGATGTCGTCGCAGCGACGGCCACGCTATTCCTCCGAAGATTTAGTACAGGCTGCCCTAACTGGAGTGAGGCTACCCTATATTCGTATTGGCAACGCACCTACCCAGAGGGACGGTTTTTCCAGCATGAGCACGGTTTTTCCGCAGGAACACGACGATTTGACCGAGGGTTTCGTCACGTTCCCGGCCGATCGCGCCGCCACCTACCGGCAGGCCGGGTATTGGACCGGTTTGCCGCTGGATTCCATTCTCAGCAACGGTGCCTCGAAATGGCCCGATTCGACCGCGATCATCGATTCGCAGCGCGGTTATACCTTCGCCGAACTGGACGCCGTCGCCGACCGGGTTGCCGTCCGATTGACCGCGCTGGGCCTGCGTCGCGGTGACCGGGTCCTGCTCCAGTTACTCAACACCACCCAGTTCGCCGTGGCGTTCTTCGGCCTGCTGCGCGCGGGCGTCGTACCGGTGATGTGCCTGTCGGGCCACCGCGCCGCCGAACTGAGCCACTTCGCCGCCGTCAGTGGCGCCGTCGGCCTGGTAATCCCGGACACCGCAGGCAGTTTCGACTTCCGCGAGATGGCCGCCCAATTGCAGGCCGAGCATCCCGCGCTGCGCCACGTGATCGTCGACGGCGATCCAGGACCGTATCTCGCGTGGTCTTCGCTGACCGAACCGGGCGAGGTCGGCACCCCGGCACCCCGGGCAGACTTCGACCCGAGCCGCCCGGCGCTGCTGCTGGTCTCCGGCGGCACCACCGGCCTGCCCAAACTGATCGCCCGCACCCACGACGACTACGTCTACACCGCGACGGCATCAGCGCAGGCGTACTCGATGACCAGCGAGGACGCCTACCTGGTCGCCCTGCCCGCCGGGCACAACTTCCCGCTGGGCTGCCCCGGCCTGCTCGGTGCGATGACGGTCGGTGCGCCCACGGTGTTCACCACCGATCCCAGCCCGGAGAACGCTTTCGCCCTGATCGACAAGCACAAGGTGACGGTGACCGGCCTGGTCAACGCCCTGGCCAAGGTCTGGTCGCAGGCGTGCGACTGGGAGCCGGTACTGCCCACCTCGCTGCGGGTGGTCCAGGTCGGCGGATCGCGGATGACGGCCGAGGAGGCCGAGTTCATCCTGGACAACCTGACCCCGGGCTTGAGCCAGATCTTCGGTATGGCCGAGGGCATGCTGAACTTCACCCGGCCCGGCGATCCGGTCGAGGTGCTGTTGCACACCCAGGGTCGGCCGATGTCCCCGCATGACGAGATGCGCGTCGTCGATGAGCACGGCACCGACGTCGCCCCCGGCACCGAAGGCGAACTGCTGGTACGCGGCCCGAACACCATCAACGGCTACTACCGGGCCGAAGAGGCCAATGCCCGCTCGTTCAGCCCGGACGGTTTCTACCGTTCCGGGGACCGGGTCCGCATCTTCACCGACGGCCCGAAGGCCGGTTACGTCGAGGTGACCGGCCGCATCAAGGATGTCATCCACCGCGGCGGCGAGACGGTCTCGGCGTCGGACCTGGAGGAACACCTGTTTTCCCACCCGGGCATCTACGCCGCGGCGGCGGTGGCCATGCCCGATGAGTATCTGGGTGAAAAGATTTGCGCCGCAGTCGTTTTCTCCGGTAAGCCGATCACGCTGGCCGAGCTCAACGCCTTCCTCGACGAGCGCGGGGTCTCGGCGCACACCAAACCCGACATGCTGGCGGCGCTGCCGACATTGCCCAAGACCGCGGTCGGCAAGGTGGACAAGAAGCAGATCATCGAACAGCTGAGGTCCTCGTGACCGGTAATACATTCGTCCACTTGAATTTCCATCCACGGGTGTGCCAGGGGGCACACCACGTAGCCCTCCGTGCACAGTCGTCACGTGCCACGATCGGTGTCAATGCAAATGACGTGAAGAGGATCCGCACCCGTGACGCATAACCAGGAACCCACCCTGGAGCCGATCGCCATCGTCGGTATCGGATGCCGGCTGGCCGGTGATGTCAACACTCCGGCAGAGTTCTGGCGGTTCCTGCTCGACGGTGCCAGCGCGGTGAGCGAGGTGCCCGCCGATCGTTGGGAACCGTATCTGCGCCGCGACCCGCGCAACGCCGCCATCCTGAAGGACACCACATCCTGGGGCAGCTTCCTGTCCGACCTGCCGGGCTTCGACGCCGAGTTCTTCGGTGTGTCCCCGCGCGAAGCTGAACTGATGGACCCGCAGCAGCGCCTCGCCCTGGAGGTCAGCTGGGAGGCCCTCGAGCATGCCGGGGTGCCGCCGCGGTCGCTGGCCGGCACCGACACCGCCGTGCTGATGGGCGTCAACTCCGATGACTACGGCAAGCTCGTCATGGAGGATCTGCCGGGTATCGAGGCCTGGACCGGTATCGGCACCGCGCTGTGCGGTATCGCCAACCGGGTGTCACATCTGCTCGACCTGCGCGGCCCCAGCGTCGCCCTGGACGCGGCCTGCGCCGCATCGCTGGTCGCGGTGCATCAGGCCTGCCAACTGCTGCGCGCCGGGGAGACCTCGCTGGCGCTGGCCGGTGGGGTCAGTGCCCTCATCGGACCCGGACTGACCCGGGTGCTCGACGTCGCCGGTGCCACGGCGCCGGACGGTCGGTGCAAATCCTTCGACGAATCCGCCGACGGCTACGGCCGCGGCGAGGGTGCCGCCGTGGTGGTGCTCAAGCGACTGTCCGACGCCCAGCGCGACAACGATCGGGTGCTGGCGATCGTGCGCGGCGGCGCGGTGGCTCAGGACGGTAAGACCGTCGGGATCATGTCCCCCAACGGCGCCGCCCAGGAAGAGATGTTCCGGCGGACCTGCACGGCCTCGGGAATCGACCCGGCGACCATCGACTACGTCGAGGCGCACGGCACCGGCACCCCGACCGGGGATCCGGTCGAGCTGACCGCCTTGTCGGCGGTCTACGGCGCCGCCCGCCCGGCAGATGCGCCGTGTCTGGTGGGCTCGGTCAAACCGAACACCGGGCACCTGGAGGGCGGGGCCGGTGTGGTGGGCCTGGTGAAGGCCGCGCTGGCCCTGCACCACGAGGCGGTGCCGCCGACCGCCGGTGTACGCACCCCGACCACCGCGGTCGACTGGACCACCAACGGCCTCCGGGTCAACACCGAGACGCAGGCCTGGCCCCGCACCGAGCACCCGCGCCGGGCCGCGGTGTGCAGCTACGGATATGGCGGCACCATCGCCCACGTCCTACTTGAGGAGGCACCCGCACCGGTCGCCGAGCCCGACTGGGAAACCCCTGCGCTGCAAGTCATTCCGGTATCGGGGCGCTCGACGAAGCGACGCTCGGCCAACGCCTCGGCGCTGGCCGACCATCTGCGTTCTGCCCATGACACGCTGCCCGAGATCGCCGGCACGCTGTGGTCGCGGCGCTCGCACGAACCGGTGCGCGCCGCACTGGTCGTCGAGGACCACAAGGAACTGATCGTCGGGCTGGACGCTCTGGCGGCCGACGAACGCAACTCCTCGGTGGCGACCGGATCGGTGCTACCCGGCGCCGAGCACGGCGCGGTCTGGGTGTGCTCCGGGCACGGCTCGCACTGGGTCGGGATGGGTGCCGAACTGCTGCGTGACGAGCCGGCCTTCGCCGCCGTCATCGATGCGATCGAACCGGTATTCGCCGCCGAACTCGGGTTCTCGGCCCGTCAGGCGCTGTCCAGCGGTGAGCACGGCGGCACCGATCAGGTCCAGGCGCTCACCTTCGCGATGCAGGTCGGCCTGGCCGCGGTGCTGCGTTCCCGCGGCGCCTCACCGGCCGCGGTCATCGGTCATTCGGTCGGCGAGGTGGCCGCATGTGTCATCGCCGGTGTCTTCGATCTTCTCGGCGGCGCCCGGGTCGCCTGCTACCGGGCCCGCGGGTTCCGCGCGGTGCAGGGTCAGGGCGCGATGGCACTGGCGGCATTGTCCTTCGCCGACGCCGAGGCGCGGTTGCTTGCGTACCCCGATGTGGTGGCCGCCATCAGCGCCTCACCCGAGTCGACGGTCATCTCCGGGACCGTCGACGGGGTCCGCCAGGTGGTCGAGGACTGGACCGCGCTGGGCATCGTCACCCGCCAGGTCAACACCGATGTCGCCTTCCACAGCCCCGCGATGGACGCGCTGACCCCGGAGCTGGCCCGGCTCACCGCGATGTTGGATCCGCAGCCGCCGACGATTCCGCTCTACAGCACCGCACTGGCCGATCCGCGTTCGCAGGCGGTCCGCGGTCCGGACTACTGGGTGGCCAACCTGCGCGGCCGGGTCCGGTTCGCAGAGGCCGTCACCGCCGCATTCGAGGACGGCCACCGGTTGTTCCTGGAGGTCGCCGCGCATCCGGTGGTATCGCACTCCATTGTCGATACCTTGTCGCACAACGGGATCGAGGATTTCGGTGTGCTTCCGGTGCACCGGCGCAATATGCCGGAGGTCCGCTCGGTCAGCACCGCGATCGCCGCGTTGCACTGCCACGGCGCGCCGGTCGCGTTGGCGCCGGCGCACAGTCGGTGGGCCCGGGAACTGCCGGGCAATCAGTGGCAGCACCGGCACTTCTGGCGCACGCCGGCCACCCCGCCCGGCGGCGGTGGTGTGCACGACCGAGACAGCAACACACTGCTCGGCGGCCGCCTGGAGGTCACCGCGGCGGTGCCCGCCAAGGTGTGGCAGACCCAGGTGGACATGGACACCCGGCCCTACCCGGGTGATCACCCGGTGCAGGACACCGAGATCATTCCGGCGGCGGTGCTGATCAACACGTTCTTGACCGCGGCGGGCGGCGATATCGCGGATATCCGGTTGCGTACCCCGGTCGCGCCGGGCCGGGCCCGCGATATCCAGGTGGTCCTGCAGGACGGTGCGCTGACACTGGCCTCCCGCATCTCCGACGACGAATCCGGCACCGACAACTGGCTGACCCACTGCACAGCCGGAACCGCCGACCCGGTCGCGCTGCCCGCCGATCTCGACGTGGCGGCCGTGCGGGACCGGTGCGGTGAGTTGCTGCCCGCCGGCCACGTCGTGGACACGCTGGCCGGTCTCGGTGTGGCCGCGATGGGCTTTCCGTGGGAGGTGACCGAATTGCGCTGCGGTGACGGCGAGATGCTGGCCGTCGTACGCGCCGAGCCCGACGGGACGGCCCCGGCGACCTGGGCAGGGTTGCTGGACGCCGCGACTTCGGCCGCCTCGATCTGTTTCGAGAGCCCGCTGCGGTTGCGGATGCCGGCCCGAATCGATCGGGTTCAGTTGCGCGGCAATCCGATATCGACGGCCGTCTTACACATCCGGGGTGGCGCCGGCACGGTCGCCGATGTGACGATCGCGGAGCCGACAGGCGCCGTCGTCGGCGCGATCGGTGGGATGTACTTCGACGAACTGGAGAACCCGGGCGGTAACGACATCACCCGGATGGTGCAGCAACTGGCCTGGCATCCCACCGCCTGGCAGTCCGATGCTCGACCGTCGCAGGTGGTTCTGGTGGGCGGCGACGCCCACACGTTGGCCTGGTGCATGCGCGATCTGGCGGCCGCCGATGTGGCACACCGGATCTGCCGGTCGGCCGAGGAGATCCCGGCCACCCTCGGCGCGGGTGCGGTGGTGCTGGTGCTGCCGCAGGCCGACGCCACCCCGCTGGACACCGTGCTTGCGGTACACGACACCCTGACCAATCTGGTGGAACGTGCTGTGCCGGCGCAGCTCTGGGCACTGACCCGGGGTGTGTACGAGGGCAGCGAGATCGGCGACTCACCGCTGTGGGGGTTGTCGCGGATCGCCGCCGCCGAGCATCCCGGGCTGTGGGGCGGGGTCATCGACGTCGCCGACGACAATCTGCCGATCGGGGTGCTCGCGTCGCTGAGCGGCCACGGTGTGGTGGTGGTCCGCGACGATATCGCGCTGACCGCACGGTTGACCCATGCCGAATCCAATCGTGCTGCGGCACTGACCTGTTCGCCCGGCGGGACATATCTGATCACCGGTGGCACCGGCGCGCTCGGAGCGCGGATGGCCACCCGGTTGGCCGACGTGGGAGCGCGGCGCATCGTGCTGCTGTCCCGGCGCGGGGCCGGCGAACGGGCATCGTGGGATAACGACCGGGAACCGGCGCGCACCATCGGAGCGTTGGAGGAACGCGGGGTCACGGTGCGTGTCGCGGCCGTCGACATCGCCGCGGCGGCGGCCGCCGAGGAGCTGCGCGCCGCACTGGCCGATCTGCCCCCGGTACGCGGGGTTGTGCACGCCGCGGGTGTGGAGGCCGGTGCGCTGCTGACCGCGACCAGCGCCGAGGATTTCGCCGCCGCGATGCATCCCAAGGTGGACGGCACACTCACCCTGCACGAGGTCTTCCCACCCGGCGAGCTGGACTGGTTGGTGCTGTTCTCGTCGTGCGGTTACCTCGCCGGATTCCCCGGTCAGGGTGCCTACGCCTGCGCGAACAGTTTCCTGGACGCGTTCGCCCAGCATCGCCGCAGCCTGGGTGACCGGACCACGGCGGTGGCCTGGACCGCGTGGCGTGGCCTCGGGATGGGCTCGACGTCCAGTTTCGTCGCCGCCCAACTCGGCGCGCTGGGTATGGGCACCGTCGGCGCCGACGACGCGATGCGCGCCCTCGACCTGGCGATGCGGGCCGACCAGCCGCATGTGGTGGTGTTGCCGGTGAATGCGGACGCGGCGTCGGTGCCGATGCTCGCCGATATCGCACCGGCCGATACCGAGGACACCGCGGCCGCGGGTGCTGTCCAGGTCGGCCGCGATGGCGTCGAGACCGCCGTATGGGTGGCCGAACTGGTGGTCGCGACAGTCGCCGCCGAACTCGGCCTGGCCGAGGACGGGGTCGACCCGCGGTTGCCGCTGGCCGAGATCGGGGTCGACTCGATCATGACCGTCGCGCTGCGCAAACAGCTGGAACGCAAGACCGGCCTGGCCCTGCCGCCGACCCTGCTGTGGGAGCACCCGACCGCCGCGGCGGTGACCACCCGGATCGTGGAACTGCTGACGCCCGAGGATGATTCGGTCGATCACGGCACCGAGGTCGGGGCCGGCTGCCCCTGACGCCACCCCGGCGATTTGCGCACATTCTGTAACGCCGAGCGTCACCGAATGTGCGCAAATCGCTCGCTAGGCGAGCAGGTCGCGGATCACCGCATCGGCGAGCAACCGGCCGCGGTCGGTGAGCACCAGGCGGTCATCGGTCACCGTGAGCAGTCCGTCGGCGACGGCGGTGTCGGCGCGGGCCCGCTCGGCACCGGTCAGCACGTGTGTCGGCAACCCGCTGCGCAACCGCAGGCGCAACATCACGTCCTCGAAGTGGCGGGCCTGCTCATCGAGCTCCTCGGAGTCCGCGACCGGCAGCTCGCGCTGCGCCAACTTCTGCGCATATGCCTTGGGGTGCTTGATATTCCACCACCGGGTCGAGTCGAGGAAGCCGTGTGCGCCCGGTCCGGCGCCCCACCAGTGCCCACCGTCCCAGTAGCCCAGGTTGTGTCGACATTCCCCGCCGGGTGCGCTCCAGTTGGACACCTCGTACCACCGCAGACCGGCCGCCGACAGCGCCGCGTCGAGCAGTTCGTAGCGGTCGGCCAGCACATCGTCATCCGGCATCGGCAGCTCGCCGCGGCGCACCTTACGGGCCAGCGCGGTGCCGTCCTCGACGATCAGCGCATACGCCGACAGGTGGTCGATCCCGGCATCGAGTGCGGTCTCGACGGACAGCTTGAGATCGTCATCGGTCTCCCCCGGTGTTCCGTAGATCAGATCGAGGTTGACGTGTTCGAACCCCTCGGCGCGCGCCTCCCGGGCGGCCGCCGGGGCCCGGCCGGCCGAATGCACCCGGTCGAGCACCTTGAGCACATGCGGGGCCGCCGACTGCATACCGAGCGAGATCCGCGTGTAACCGGCCTCGCGCAACTGCGCGAACAGCGCCGGTGAGCTGGACTCCGGGTTCGCCTCGGTGGTGACCTCGGCGCCCGGCGCAAGGTCGAAGTTATCCCGTACGGCGGCCAGCACGTCGGCCAGCCCCCGGCCGCCCAGCAGGGTCGGGGTGCCGCCGCCGACGAACACCGTCTCGACCGGCCGCGGCCCCACCCGCTGTGTGGCCAGTTCCAGTTCGACCCGCACCGCGGTCAGCCAGCCGTCCGGGGTGGCATCCCCGAGCTCGGCCGGGGTGTAGGTGTTGAAGTCGCAGTACCCGCACCGGGTCGCGCAGAACGGCACATGGACGTAGATGCCGAACGGGCCGGCGGAGTCCAGGTGCGTGCTCATGGGAGACGATTGTCCCAGAGCCGGTTTTGCTCACCGTGATCCCAAATCTGGCCCGGTTAGGGCAGGTGGCGGCCGTCGTGGCAGAATGGCCGACGTGACCGCCGCCGTTGACAGCACCACCCGCATTGCGCTGGTGGTCCGGCGGCATGTCGACCTCAAGCGCATCTGTAGCTGTTGTTGTCTGCCCTGACCTGCGTCGATATCGGAATCAGCCAGCCCCAAAAATGAGGCGGCCGCCGGATCTGCGCCGCCGGCCAGCCCCCGGCGATCGCGCGATCTCCTGAGCCGCTCCCCCGACAAGGAGCCCCGACAACATGACCGAAACCGTCAACAAGCCGGCCAAGCCCGTCAAGCGCCCCCGCGGCGAAGGCCAGTGGGCACTCGGTTACCGCGAGCCGCTCAACGCCAATGAGCAGGCCAAGAAGGACGACAATCCGCTCAATGTGCGCCAGCGCATCGAGAACATCTACGCCCCGGGTGGCTTCGATAGCATCGACAAGGGTGACCTGCGCGGCCGTTTCCGCTGGTGGGGTCTGTACACCCAGCGCAAGCCCGGCTACGACGGCACCTGGACCGGTGACGAGAACACCGACATGCTCGAGGACTCGTACTTCATGCTGCGGGTGCGCAGCGACGGCGGCAATCTGACCACCGCCGCGCTGCGCACGCTAGGGACGATTTCGACCGAATTTGCCAGGGACACCGCCGACCTGTCCGACCGCCAGAACGTCCAGTACCACTGGATCGAGGTCGAGAACATGCCGGAGATCTGGCGTCGCCTCGACGAGGTCGGTCTGCAGACCACCGAGGCCTGCGGCGACTGCCCGCGCATCGTGCTCGGCTCCCCGCTGGCCGGTGAGCACCCCGACGAGGTGATCGACGGCACCCCCGCGGTCAACGAGATCGTCAAGCGTTATATCGGCAAGCCCGAGTACTCCAACCTGCCCCGCAAGTTCAAGACCGCCATCTCGGGCCTGCAGGATGTTGTGCACGAGGTCAACGATGTCGCGTTCATCGGGGTGAACCACCCCGAGCACGGTCCCGGGTTCGACCTGTGGGTCGGCGGCGGCCTGTCGACGAATCCGATGCTGGCCCAGCGGGTCGGTGTCTGGGTTCCGCTCGACGAGGTGCCCGACGTCTGGGAAGCGGTCGTCTCGACGTTCCGGGACTACGGCTACCGCCGACTGCGCGCCAAGGCCCGGCTGAAATTCCTGATCAAGGACTGGGGCGTCGAAAAATTCCGCGAAGTTCTGGAGACGGAGTACCTCAAGCGTCCGATGCTCGACGGTGTGGCGCCGGTGCCGGTGCCGCGTCCCATCGACCACGTCGGTGTGACGAAGCTCAAAAGCGGTCTCAATGCCGTCGGTGTCGCCCCGATCGCCGGTCGGGTGTCGGGCACCATCCTGACCAAGGTCGCCGAGCTGGCCGAGGCGGCGGGCTCCAACCGGGTCCGCTTCACCCCATATCAGAAGCTGATCATCCTCGACGTCCCCGATGACAAGCTCGAGGAGCTGCGCGCCGGCCTGGACGAACTCGGCCTCCCGTCGGCGCCGTCGCACTGGCGCAAGAACCTGATGGCCTGCACCGGCATCGAGTTCTGCAAGCTCTCCTTCGCCGAGACCCGCAGCCGCTCACAGGTGCTGGTGCCCGAGCTGGAGAAGCGCCTCGAGGACATCAACGCCCAGCTCGATGTCCCCATCACCATCCACATCAATGGCTGCCCCAACTCGTGCGCCCGCATCCAGATCGCCGATATCGGTTTCAAGGGTCAGATGATCGACGACGGTAACGGCCCCGAGGAGGGTTTCCAGGTGCATCTGGGCGGCAGCCTGGGCCTGGACAGCGGTTTCGGCCGCAAGTTGCGCCAGCACAAGGTGCTCTCCAGCGAGCTCGGCGACTACATCGAGCGGGTCGTTCGCAATTTCGTGAAACAACGCGAGGACGGCGAGCGTTTCGCTCAGTGGGCGGTACGCGCCGACGATGCTGACTTGAGGTGATGTGTGTGACGACGATGGAAGCGGATCTGCAGAAGCTGGCCGAACGCGGCGCGACGGAGATGGCCGATGCCAGCGCCGAGGAACTGCTGCGCTGGACCGACGAGCACTTCGGCGGTGCCGAAAGTGGATCCCGTGGAAGCAACTACATCGTGGCCTCGAACATGCAGGACGCGGTGCTGGTCGAGATGGCCGCCAAGGTCCGGCCCGGCGTGGATGTGCTGTTCCTGGACACCGGCTATCACTTCGTCGAGACCATCGGGACCCGCGACGCCGTCGAGGCCGTGTATGACGTCCACGTGGTGAACGTGCATCCGGAGGACAGCGTCGCCCGTCAGGACGAGCTGCACGGTAAGGACCTGTTCGCCCGCGATGCGGCGGCCTGCTGCCGGATGCGCAAGGTCGAACCGCTGGGCAAGGCGCTCAAGGGCTACTCGGCGTGGGTGACCGGAATCCGCCGGGTGGAGGCCCCGACCCGGGCTAACGCCCCGCTGATCAGCTGGGATGCCGCATTCGGCCTGGTGAAGATCAACCCGATCGCCGCGTGGAGCGACGAGGAGATGCAGGCCTACATCGACGCCAACGGCATCCTGGTCAATCCGCTGGTCTACGAGGGCTACCCGTCCATCGGGTGTGCGCCGTGCACCAGCAAGCCGGCCGAGGGCGCCGATCCGCGCAGCGGACGCTGGGCCGGGCAGGCGAAGACCGAATGCGGTCTGCACGCCTCGTGAGCATCCGGTGAGCGCGCCGGTGCTGGTGCTCACCGCACACGGCAGCGCCGATCCGCGTTCGGCGGCGACCGTGCACGCGGTGGCCGACACCGTCCGCCGGTTGCGTCCGGATCTGGAGGTGGCTCCGGCGTTCTGCGAGCAGAACTCCCCCAACCTGGTCGACGTGCTGCGCGCGGTCGGTGACCGCGCGGTGGTGACCCCGCTGCTGCTGGCCGACGCCTACCACGCACGCGTCGACATACCGGCCATGATCGCCGACAGCGGAGTCAGCGCCCCGCAGGCCGATGTCCTGGGCGAGGACGATCAACTGCTGGCCGTGCTGCGCAGACGTATCGCCGAAGTCGGTGTGTCGGCGCAGGATTCGGATGTCGGGGTGATCGTGGCCGCGGTCGGGTCATCGCGCGCGAAGGCCAATGCCCGCACCGCCACGGTGGCGGCCACACTCTCGGTCGGCACCGGGTGGGCCGGAGCGACCACCGCGTTCGCCACCGTGCCCGAACCGTCACTCCCGCAGGCGGTCCGGCGACTGCAGTTGCGCGGGGCGCGGCGGATCGTCATCGCACCGTGGTTCCTGGCGCACGGCAGGATCACCGACCGGGTCGCCGGTTTTGCTGCATCCCATCGCATTCCGATGGCGGCACCACTGGGGTCGCACCGGCTGGTCGCCGAGACCGTGCTGGACCGTTTCGACGCGGTCAGGGCGCGGCGCGCCGCCGCCTGACCCTCACGGCCGCACCTCGTAAACCAGATTGAACGGCGTCCGCGCCGCCTCCCGGAACCGGGTGAACCCAGCAGTGGTGACGACGTCGCGGATGCGGGCCGGTCCGGCCTGGGTGCCCAGTG
Source organism: Mycobacterium sp. C31M (assembly GCF_053345865.1). NCBI lineage: Bacteria > Bacillati > Actinomycetota > Actinomycetes > Mycobacteriales > Mycobacteriaceae > Mycobacterium > Mycobacterium sp. C31M. The sequence continues at coordinate 149,963 of NZ_JBKFAX010000007.1, forward strand.
CCAGCCCAACCGGCTGGGCCAACGAGGACGGCGTGCACAGCAGCGTCGAGAAGCCGTAGTACGCACGCCCGACGGGGGTGAAATTGTCCTCGACGTGGTCACCGGCGGCCGGCTCGACGATCATCCAGGTGCCGTCATCGTCGATGACCGACCGCACATGCCGGGCCACACCGACCGGATCGCCCATATCGTGCAGACAGTCGAACATGGTGACCAGGTCGTAGGGACCACCGGTGAAACCGTCCGCCGGCGCGCATTCGAATGCCGTCATCGACCCCAGCACGGCGGCCTGGGCACGCTCCCGCGCGGTGTCGATCGATGCGGCGTGCGCATCGGTCCCGGTGAACTCCGATCGCGGAAATGCCTGCGCCATCAGGATTGTCGAGGCGCCGTGGCCACACCCGACATCGGCCACCCGGGCACCACGTTCCAACTTCGCCGTGACACCGTTCAGCGCAGGCAGCCACTCGGCGACCAGATGCGCCGCATAGGTCGGTCGGAAAAATCGTTCACAACCGACATGGACGTCGGAGTTGTGATCTCCCCAGTGCACACCGGCGCCGGTGGTGGCGGCGTCGAAGATTTTGGTGGCGTCCCGCGCGGTGCCGTGGGCCGTCTGGAAAAGCCCGACTACGAAGGCGGGGCTGTTCTCGTCGGCCAGTGCCGTCGCCTGCTCGGGGGTCAGAAAGTAGCTACCCGAGGCGGGGTCGTATTCGACGAAGTGCCCGGCGGCCTGGGCGTTGAGCCATTCGCGGGCGTAGTGCTCGTCGGTGCCGGTGCGCTCGGCCAGTTGGGTCGGTGTGCTCGCGCCGTGGTTGTGCAACGACCGGTAATAACCCAACCGGTCGCCCATCACGACCAGCGCGCAGTTCAGTGCGGCGCCGGCCTCTTCGACGGCACGCATGACGAAGGCCATCAACTCGTCTTGGTCGACGGCCGGCGTACTCGTGGTGCTCATAGGACCTGTCCCTTCCACTCGGCTGCCGGTAGAAGGTCGGTCACAGACGGGGTCGGAGCATCACTTTTCTGCGGCCCAGCGCACGGCCGCCACCACCGATCAGCTCACAAATTACGCCGAAGCACACCCGTCGGCGATAGCTCCTGGGACCCAGATCTTTTTCGATAGTGGCCAATATTCAAATAATGATTATTATTTGAATATGGAACCTGACCACCGGCCCCGTCGGATGACCCGCGCGGAGAGCAAGGAGCTGACCCGGCAGCGCCTGCTCGACGCCGCGGCCCGGGTGTTCGCCCGCCGTGGATACGCCGCCGCCTCGGTCGAGGACATCGCCGAATCGGCCGGGTTCTCGGTGGGTGCGGTGTACTCGAACTTTGCCGGCAAGGACGAGTTGTTCGCCGCGCTGATGACCGACCGTGCGGTCAACCGGATGGACGAGGTCGCCGACATCATCGCGCAGTCGCAGGCCGAATCCGCCGATCCGCTACATGCCCTCGGCCGGATGCTCATCGCGATGGCCGACAAGGAAATCGATGCCGCCGTGCTGCGCACCGAGTTCTGGCTGCATGCCGTCCGTAACCCCGAGCTGATGAAGATCGAGGCGGACGCCTCGGCGAAAACCCTCGATGCCGTCCGCGACATATTGTCGAACATGTTGGACCGCAACGGAGTCGACGTCACGCAGGTATCGGTCGACGATTTCGCCACGACGACGCTGGCCATGTTCGGTGGTCTGATCCGGCAACGCCGAATCGAACCAGAACGTGTCACCGAGGAGATGTTCGGTCAGGCCCTGCGCTGGCAGATCGACGGTATGCCCCACAAACAGGACAGGAACCGCTGACATGGAGTGGATCGGCAACATCGGCCTCTACGCGATCCCGGCCTTCCTGCTGCTGTTGAGCATCGAGTTCCTCGGCGATTGGCTCGAACGCCGCCGCGACCGTGCGACGGGCCGCGCAGCCGAACCCCGCCGGACGGTGGGATTCTCGGGCCGGGACACCTTGGCCAGCCTGGGTGTCTACGGGTTGGGCAGGTTCGCCAACCTGGTCGAGGATTTCATCCAGTTCCCCATCGTGGTGTTCGCCGCGATGTTGGCTCCGATCGCGCTCTCACCCTCGGTTTGGTGGGTATGGGTGCTGGCCGTCGTGGGCGCCGACCTCGGCTACTACGCCCAGCACCGGATGCAGCACCGGGTGCGACTGTTCTGGGCGGCGCACAGCGTGCACCATTCCAGCCAGCACTTCAACATGTCGACCGCGGTTCGACTGCCGTGGCTCATCCCGGGTCGGTTCCTGACCTCAGTGGTCTACATTCCGCTGGCACTGATCGGCATTCCGGTCTGGATGATCTTCCTGTCCCAGGCCGTCGTCCTGCTGTTTCAGTATCCGCTGCACACCGAGCGCATCGGAAAGCTACATCCGGCAGTCGAATTCGTGTTCAACACGCCGTCGCACCACCGGGTGCATCATGGAGCCAACAACCCCTACCTCGACAAGAACTACGGCGGCATTCTGATCATCTGGGACCGGATGTGGGGCAGCTACGCCGAAGAGGTCGAGCGGGTCCGTTACGGGCTCACCCACAACATCGACACCTACAACCCGATCAAGGTGAACTTCCACGAGTTCATCGCCATGATGCGTGATGTCTGGCACGCGCAGACCTGGCGCGGCCGGGCCGGTTACCTGCTGCGGCCGCCCGGCTGGGGCGAGACCGCGCCCTTCGTCGAGCCGGCAACCGAACCCGTCGTGGAGTCGGCGCTCAGGTGAGCGCCTCGGCACGCACCTCGCTGCCCTGCGTGTCGCCGGCGATCGCCGGCACTCGAGTGGCCCGCACGTAGACCGTGTCCCCGGCGTGCAGTCCCAGCGCCTCGGCGTCACCGCGGGTGATCTGCGCGGTGAACGGGGTGCCGGTGACCGCGCTGGTCAGCTCGACACGCACCTCGAAGCCCAGAGTGACGATCCGGTCGATGGTCGCCTTGGTGACACCGGTGGATTCGGCCGTGCCGTCCCCCGCCGCGATCGCGAGATCGGGATTTCGGCCGACACGAATATCGTGCGGCCGCACCAGGATTCCGTTGAGCAGCGACACGGTGCCCAGAAAGGACATCACGAACGGGTTGGCCGGCGCGTCGTAGACGTCGGTGGGTGAGCCGACCTGTTCGATGCGGCCCTTGTTGAGTACCGCGATCCGGTCGGCGACGTCCAGCGCTTCGGCCTGATCGTGGGTGACCAGCACGGTGGTGACGTGTACATCATCGTGCAGCCGGCGCAGCCAGGCACGCAGGTCCTCGCGAACCTTGGCGTCCAGCGCACCGAACGGCTCGTCGAGCAGCAACACCTCCGGGTCGACTGCCAGAGCCCGGGCCAGCGCCATACGCTGACGTTGGCCGCCGGACAGCTGGGCCGGGTAGCGGGTCTGGAAGCCGGCCAGACCGACGACCTCGAGCAGGTTGTCGACCTTCTCCTTGATCTCGTTCTTGGGCTTCTTGCGGATCGACAACCCGAAGGCCACGTTGTCCCGCACCGTCAGGTGCTTGAACGCGGCATAGTGCTGGAAGACGAAGCCGATACCACGCTTCTGCGGCGGCACGCCGGTCACATCGCGACCGTTGATGGTGATCGAACCGGTGTCGGGCTGGTCGAGGCCGGCGATGGCGCGCAGCAGGGTCGATTTGCCCGACCCGCTGGGCCCCAACAGGGCGGTCAGCGAGCCTTTCGGCACCACAAAATCGATGTTATCCAGGGCGGCGAAATCGCCGTAATGCTTGTTCGCGCCCTTCACCGTGATAGCGGTTTCGCTCATCGGATCGGTCTCCTTCAGTCCTCAGTCTTGACGCGCGAACGTTGAGCGTCAAACAAAATCTGTGCCACCAACACGATGAGTGCGACCGCCATCAGCACCACCGAGATGGTGTAGGCCCCGTACGGATTACCGAGGGTGTAGCGATCGTGCACCAGCAGCGTCAGCGTCTGGGATTGGCCCGGCAGGTTGGACGACACCATCAGCACCGCGCCGAACTCGCCGAGGGTACGGGCCACGGTGAGCACCACCCCGTAGGTCAGTCCCCACCGGATCGACGGCAGCGTGATCCGCCAGAAGGTCTGCCACCAGCCGGCGCCCAGGGTCGAGGCCGCCTCCTCCTGGTCGGTGCCGACCTCGTGCAACACCGGCTCGACCTCGCGGATGACGAACGGGATGGTGACGAACAGGCTGGCCAGCACGATCCCCGGGAAGCCGAAGATGATCTTGAAGCCCCAGCTGTTCTCCACGAAGCCGAAAAGTCCGGCACTGCCCCACAACACGATGAGCGCGACACCGATGACCACCGGCGACACCGCGAAAGGCAGGTCGATGGCCGCCTGCAGTGCGTTCTTACCGCGGAACTTGCGCCGAGCCAACACGATTGCGGTGGGCACCCCGAAGATCACGTTGAGCGGGACCACGATCGCTACCACCAGCAGTGACAACGACAGTGCCGACTGCGCCGCGGGCGTGGAGATCGAGGCGAAGAACTCCCCGACCCCGGGCGCGAAGGCCCGCCACAGGATGGCGCCCAGCGGCACCACCAGCAGCGCGAAGATGTACAGCGAGGCGACCAGTCGCAGGATCAGTGTGGTCGAACGGGACAGGATCATCGCGCCGATTCCTCCCGCTTGGCGGCCCGGGCACCGAAGTACCGCAGGACGAAGAGCACGACGAACGAGATCAGCAGTAGCACGATCGATATCGCGGCCGCGCCCACGCGGTCATCGTTCTCGATGAGCGTCCGGATCCACTGCGAGGACACCTCGGTCTCGCCGGGAATGGCGCCGCCGATCAGCACGATGGAGCCGAACTCGCCGATGGCGCGGGAGAACGCCAGACCCGCGCCGGACAGTAGCGACGGGGCGAGGGCGGGCAGGATGACCTTGACGAAGATGGTCAGGTTGTTCGCACCCAACGAGGCCGCGGCCTCCTCGACCTCGCGGTCGAGTTCCAGCAGCACCGGCTGCACGGCGCGCACTACGAACGGCAGCGTCACGAAGGCCAGCGCCAGCGCCACGCCCCAGGAGGTGTGTTGGATATGGATGCCGACCGGGCTGCCCGGGCCGTAGAGCGAGAGCAGCACCAGGCTGGCCACGATGGTCGGCAACGCGAACGGCAGGTCGATGATGGCGTCGACCACCCGCTTGAGCGGGAAGTCGTCACGAACCAGTACGAAGGCGATCAGCAGCCCGAACACCACATTGAGGACGGTCACGCCGACCGAGATGGTCAGCGTCACCCGGAACGAGGCCAACGCCGACGGCGAGCTGACGGCCGACCAGAAGGCGCCCCAGCCGCCTTCGGCCGAGGTCCACAGGATGGCGGCGAGCGGCAGCAGAACGATCAGAGACAGCCACAGCACCGCCACCCCGACCTGCAGGGTGGCGCCGTTGCCCCGGCGGCGACCTCGCCGCACCGCAGACGTGTCGCCTCCAGATAGCTCCGGGCGACTCGTCTCAGGATTTGTGGTTGTCACCCGGTTGCCGACTTGTAGATCTTGGTGATCTCACCGTTGTCCTTGTCGAACAGCTGCGGATCGACCTCGGACCAACCGCCGAGGTCCTGGATGCTCCACAGCTTCTCCGGAGCCGGGAACTTGTCGGCGAACTCCTCGGCGACGGCCGGGTCGGACGGGCGGAAGCCGGCTTCGGCCCACACCTTCTGAGCCTCCGGCGTGTACTGGAAGTTGACGAACTCGGTCGCCTTGTCCAGGTGCTTGCTGGTGTTGACCACGGCGACCGGGTTCTCGATCTTGAAGGTCTGAGGGGGGTTCACATGCTCCAGGTCGTAGTGCAGCGCCTCGTTCTCGTAGGCCAGCAGCACGTCACCGGTGCCCTGCCGGAACACGTCGGTGGCCTCACGACCGGAACCGGGGCGCAGCTTCACGTGCTGGCTCACCAGTTCCTGGACGTAGGCGATACCCGCCGCGTGGTCCTGGCCACCGTTGCTCTTGGCCGCGTACGGGGCCAGCAGGTTCCACTTGGCTGCACCGGAGCTCAGCGGGCTCGGGGTGATGACCTCGATACCGGGCTTGAGCAGATCGTCCCAGTCACGGATGTTCTTCGGGTTGCCCTCGCGCACCGCGAAAGTCACCACCGAACCGAATGGCAGGCCCTTCTGCGCACCGGCGTTCCAGTCCTCGTCGACCAGTCCGGCCTTCACCAGGCGGGTGATGTCGGGTTCGACCGAGAAGTTGACGACATCGGCCGGCTTGCCGGACTCCACACCGCGGGACTGATCGCCGGAGGCGCCGTAGGAGGCCGTGACACCGACACCCTGGCCCGCTTCGGTCTCCGCGAACACCGGGGCCACCTTCGACCATCCGGGCTCCGGCACCGCGAACGCCACCAGGGTCAGGGTGGTGTCGGCTGCGGTCCCACCACCTTCCCCTGCGACATCGCTGGCTCCGCCGCCACACGCCGCGACGAGGGTGGTGGACAGCGCGAGCGCGGTGAGCGCGCTCCAGCGTTTGGTGGCGGCGAGCTTGCTGGGCATTGAGGACCTTTCCGGATGGGATACGGGACGGGTACCCGTACATACGGAAAGGTGGTGGATCAGTGCGCGACAGATCTCATGTCGTCACCAACGCCAAACCGCACGACGGGTTGGGGTCAGCGACAACAACAGACATCAGCCACAGCGGAAAAACCCACGGCAATGAGGGCCAGGATATGGCCACTCTTGTTGCCGGTCGCTGCACGCATGGCCGGAAGAGTACCAGAATCCGCAGGTGCCGCCCGTCGAGGGTGGGCCTGCTATTGCGCCAGCCACCACATCACGATGACCAGCACCACCAGGGCAATCAGCGCGAGCGTGACCCGCGAGCGTGGCATTTGATTCACGACGGTTCCTGCTCCTCGTGGCGCGCCCGGCGCAGCACCTTGATGCCGTTGCCCAGTGCCCCGTCCAGCAGCACGGCGATCCCGTAGGCCAGCAGCAGCACCACCGGCATCACGATGGCCGTCTGCGCGACGAACCCCAGGCCCGACAGCCACAGCTCGACACCGTCCCACCAGCTCAGGAAACCGCCCATGCGCCCCAGACTAGTGCCACCATGGACAGATGCCCTCAGCCCAGCAGGCACCACGCAGTACCGGGTGTGTGATCGTCGGGGGTGGCCCCGCCGGGATGATGCTCGGACTGCTGCTCGCCCGCGGCGGCGTGCAGGTGACGGTGCTGGAGAAGCACCCCGACTTCCTGCGCGATTTCCGCGGTGACACGGTGCACGCCAGCACCTTGGCACTGCTCGACGAGTTGGGGCTCGGCGAGCGGTTCGCCGCCGTCCCGCACCGGCTGATCGAATCACTGCGCTTGGCGGTGCAGGGCGTCCCGGTCGAGATCGACCTGCGTCACCTACCCGGAGCGCACAAACATATAGCCCTGGTGCCGCAGTGGGATTTTCTGGAACTGTTGGCCGGGGCCGCCGAGCAGGAACCGACGTTCACGCTGCTGCGCAGCTGCGAGGTACTCGAGCCGCTCCGTGTCGGCCCGCGGGTCACCGGTGTCCGCTACCGGGACGCCGACGGTGCCATCGCCGAGTTGCGGGCACCGCTGACGGTGGCCTGCGATGGCCGCGGTTCGATACTGCGGACGTCGATGGGGTTGCAGCCCAAACGATTCGGTGCGCCGATGGATGTCTGGTGGTTCCGGGTACCGCGCACCGAGGAGGACCCCGCCGGACTGGCAGGGGCGATGGGCGCCGGTCACGTGGTGGCCATGATCGACCGCGGCGACTACTACCAGTGCGCCTTCGTGATCCCGAAGGGTTCGGATGCGCGACTGCGCGCCGAGGGCATCGAATCGCTGCACCGCCGGGTCACCGCCGTGGTGCCGTGGGTCGCCGACCGCATCACCACCGTCACCTCGTTCGACGATGTCAAACTGCTGGACGTGCAGTTGAATCGACTGCCCCGCTGGTACACCGACGGACTGCTGTTCATCGGTGACGCGGCACACGCGATGTCCCCGGTCGGCGGGGTGGGGATCAACCTCGCCGTGGCCGACGCCGTCGCCGCCGGCCGGATGCTCGCCGACCCGCTGCGCGACGGGTCGGTGACGACCCGGCAACTGCGCCGTGTCCAGGCTCGCCGATGGTTGCCCACGGTGCTGGTGCAACGCGCGCAGCAGGCCGTGCAGAACAGGGTGATCGCTGTCGCAGTCACCGAGGGCGCTCCCGTCGAGGCACCCACCCCGGTGCGTGTGGTCAGCCGGATTGCACTGCTGCGCAGAATCATCGGATACGGCATCGCGGTCGGGCCGTTACCGGAGCACATACCTGCGTTCGCGCGCCGCTGACACCCCACTGCCGGGTAACTAGACGCCGACGGATTCTGGACCCATGATGGGCGGCATGGTTCTTGAGCACACCGACCCGTTATCGTCACCGACGCCGTTCACCGCGACGGCGCCGATAGCCAGCGCCGGCGCCGGGAACCTGCGAAACCCATTCCCGCCCATTGCGGATTATGCGTTCCTGTCCGACTGCGAGAACACCTGCCTGGTGTCCTCGGCGGGATCTGTCGAATGGCTGTGTGTCCCGCGGCCGGACTCCCCCAGCGTGTTCGGCGCCATCCTGGATCGTGGTGCGGGTCACTTCAAACTGAGCCCGTACGGCGTCTCGGTGCCGTCGGCCCGGCGCTACCTGCCGGGCAGCCTCATCATGGAAACCACCTGGCAGACCCACACCGGGTGGATGATCGTGCGCGACGCCCTGGTGATGGGCCCCTGGCACGACACCGAGACCCGCTCCCGCACCCACCGGCGCACCCCGACGGACTGGGATGCCGAGCACATCCTGCTGCGCACCGTGCGCTGTGTCAGTGGCGTGGTGGAGCTGGTGATGAACTGTGAGCCGTCCTTCGACTACGGCCGCAGCCCGGCCACCTGGGAGTATTCCTCGGCGGCTTATGGCGAGGCGATCGCCCGCGCGAGCAAGGACCCCGAGGCCAATCCGACGCTGCGCCTGACGACCAATCTGCGCATCGGTCTGGAGGGCCACGAGGCCCGCGCCCGCACCCGACTGACCGAGGGCGACAAGGTGTTCGTCGCGCTGAGCTGGTCCAAGCATCCCGCGCCGCAGAATTTCGAAGAGGCCGCGGACAAGATGTGGAAGACCAGCGAGTCGTGGCGCCAGTGGATCAACATCGGCGATTTCCCGGACCACCCGTGGCGGGCCTACCTGCAACGCAGCGCGCTCACCCTCAAGGGGCTGGTGTACTCCCCCACCGGCGCACTGCTGGCGGCCAGCAGTACATCGCTGCCGGAAACACCTCAGGGCGAACGGAACTGGGACTACCGATACTCCTGGATACGGGACTCGACCTTTGCCCTGTGGGGTCTGTACACCCTCGGCCTGGACCGCGAGGCCGACGACTTCTTCTCCTTCATCGCCGATGTGTCCGGTGCCACCAATGGTGAGCGTCATCCACTGCAGGTGATGTACGGCGTCGGCGGCGAACGCAGTCTGGTCGAGGAGGAGCTCAACCACCTGTCGGGTTATGACAACGCCCGCCCGGTGCGCATCGGCAACGGCGCGTACAACCAGATGCAGCACGACATCTGGGGAACCATGCTCGATTCGGTATACCTGCATGCGAAATCCCGCGAGCAGATCCCGGAGGCACTGTGGCCGGTGCTCAAGAATCAGGTCGAGGAGACCATCAAGCACTGGCGCCAGCCCGACCGCGGTATCTGGGAGGTGCGCGGCGAGCCGAAGCACTTCACCTCCAGCAAGATCATGTGCTGGGTGGCCCTGGATCGCGGGGCCAAACTCGCCGAACTGCAGGGCGAGAAGTCCTATGCGCAGCAATGGAGTGCGCTCGCCGAGGAGATCAAGGCCGACATCCTGGAACACGGTGTCGATTCACGCGGTGTGCTCACCCAGCGGTACGGCGACGATGCGCTGGACGCCTCACTGTTGCTGGCGGTGTTGACCCGGTTCCTGCCGTCGGACGATCCTCGGATCCGGGCCACCGTGATGGCGATCGCCGAGGAGCTGACCGAGGACGGCCTGGTGCTGCGGTACCGCACCGAGGAGACCGATGACGGCCTGTCCGGCGAGGAGGGCACGTTCACCATCTGCTCGTTCTGGTTGGTGTCGGCGCTGGTCGAGATCGGTGAGGTCGGCAGGGCGAAACGGTTGTGTGAGCGGCTGCTGTCCTTCGCCAGCCCGCTGCACCTGTACGCCGAGGAGATCGAACCGCGCACCGGCCGGCACCTGGGCAACTTCCCGCAGGCGTTCACCCACCTGGCGCTGATCAACGCCGTCGTGCACGTGATCCGCGCCGAGGAAGAGGCCGACAGCACCGGGACGTTCCAACCGGCCAACGCGCCCATGTAGCTTGCGATTTCGGCGCGTTCGCGTACGGCCAGAGTACGTCGGCGCGCCGAAATCACGTTGCGCGGGTGGCGATCTCGAAGTCGATGACGGTGGGCGCCGGGATCGCCAGCGCCACCGGGGTCAGGTCGGCATCATCGAAGGCGATACCGGTGACCACCCGACCGCCGAAACCGTCGGCCGCGGCCGGCACGCTCGCGGTGATGGTCATCCGGTTCTGGTGTGGCGGCAGCTGGACGTAGATATCGGTGCCGGGAACCACCGGTCCCGTGATCGGTGCACCCTCTGCATCGAGGATCGTGCCCGCCGAGCTGGTCACCGACGCGGCATCGGTGGCTTGGAACTGCAGCGGCCCGATCACCCCGTCCACGACGACGGCCCGGTCGGCGGTCAGCCGTGGCGCGACGGTCGACCTGCGGGCCGCCTCGGCCCCGGCGACCAGGTAATCGTAAAGGGCGACAACACGATCGGCGTTTCGGTAATGCCCCGAACCGTGCAGCGCGAACGTCACATCGTCGATGTCGAACGCACCCTCGGCGACCACCTGCAGCCGGTAGAACCGGTAGCCGCGGTGTACCCGACCCGGGAGCGTCGACGATGTTGTGGCACCCAGACCCAGGCGACGACGGTGGGTTCCGCGACCGGCGGGAACGTTGAGCCCGGACGCCGCGACATCTCGCCATTCGAGTCCGTCGGCGGACTTCTGCAACAGCAGCGTCACGGCGGTATCGGCGGCCAGATCCACTGTGTAGCCCGCTAATTGGGGTTCGCCGTCGAACTCGAAGGTGATGGTGCCGGGCCCCTCGGTGACCACGACCGGCACGTTGAGCGGCCGGTTGTCCAGCCGCAGACCATTGGTGAAATGCCAGATGGCGGCCTGGGTGGCGGCGATCGCCTCATGCTCGGCCAGGTGCGAAGCACCCCGCAGATGCCCGGCCGCGCGCACCCGACGACTGAGTTCGACGGTGCCCAGCGTCGGGAAGGAGTTGCGGATGAGCCAGTCCACCTCGGCCTCGACGGCGCGCGCCGACATGTTCGGCACCGCCGACCAGTTCGCCGGGCGATACCGTGACGGCCGTGTCGGTGCCCGACCGGTGAAGTCCAGCGAGTACGCGTCGATGCCCGGGTTGAGCCGGATCAGGTCGGTGCGGGCGGTGCTGCCATCGGTGAACACCACGGTGTCCACCGTCGGCGAGTAGGTGCCGCCGCGGTAACGGGTCATCCGGGGGATGTCGACGGTGCGACGCACCGATCGCCGTATCGACACGGGTGTGCGGGAGGGAGCGTGCAGAGCAAGAGCGGGCATTGCCGTTGGCTTTCTGAAGGCTGTGAACAGCGCGTTTGTGCACACCGCCGAAGATGGGCGGGCTGAAACGCAGGGGGCCGGCGTCAGAAAATCAACAACAACAACAGAGCACGACGGTGGCGCGCGCGTAACCGGCGCGCAGCGATCCGTCGTGAGCCATGCCCCAAACCATACGGCAAAGCGCTGGAAATGCCACCCGCCCGGCATTTGCCTCTCATTGCGCACTAAGGCTGTGCCATGCGTTTCGAGGCCGTATCGTGGCCGCCGCACCGCACAACAGAACTCCGTCGGAGGTAGCACCATGACGTCTGCCCAGAACGAATCGCAGGCACTCGGCGATCTTGCCGCACGGCAACTCGCCAATGCCACGAAGACCGTTCCCCAGCTTTCGACCATCACTCCCCGTTTCCTGCTGCACCTGCTGTCCTGGGTGCCGGTGGAGGCCGGCATCTACCGGGTGAACCGGGTGGTCAACCCCGACCGCGTCGCCATCCACGCCGACGAGGGCACCGGCAGCGAGGACCCGCTGCCCGAGACCTATGTCGACTACGAGACCAGCCCGCGGGAGTACACCCTGCGGTCCATCTCGACGCTGCTCGACGTACACACCCGGGTCTCCGACCTGTACTCCAGCCCGCACGATCAGGTCGCCCAGCAGTTGCGGCTGACCATCGAGACCATCAAGGAGCGCCAGGAGTACGAACTGGTCAACAACCCGGAGTACGGCCTGCTGTCGCAGGTGACCCCGGAGCAGACCATCTCCGCCCGGGTCGGCACCCCCACCCCCGACGACCTCGATTCGCTGATCACCAAGGTCTGGAAGACCCCGGCGTTCTTCCTCACCAATCCGCTGGGCGTGGCCGCGTTCGGCCGCGAAGCCACCCGCCGCGGGGTCCCGCCGCCAGTGGTCAGCCTGTTCGGCGCCCAGTTCATCACCTGGCGTGGCATCCCGATCGTGCCGAGCGACAAAGTGCCGGTGACCGACGGCAAGACCAAGTTCATCCTGGTCCGCACCGGTGAGGAGCGCCAAGGCGTGGTCGGACTGTTCCAGCCGGGCCTGGTGGGCGAGCAGGCACCCGGTCTGTCGGTGCGCTTCACCGGGATCAACCGGTCGGCGATCGCGTCCTACCTGGTGACGCTGTACTCGTCGCTGGCGGTGCTGACCGATGATGCGCTGGCGGTGCTCGACGACGTCTCGGTGGACCACTTCCATGAGTACAAGTGAGTATCGGTCTGCGGATGCCGAGGGCGAGCTGCCGATAAGCGAGGCCGAGCTGTCCGCGCTGGCCAACCAGCTGTTCGCGACCAGCTTTCGACCGGGTCCGGACAGCCCGCCGGCGGTGACGCAAGCTGCTCCGCGCGGCGTGGCCCCGGATGTGACGACGGCGACCTCAGCGGGATCCACCGCAGCGGGCGCTGTGCATCCGGGTACGCCCGCGGAGTTCGTGTCGGTGCCGGAGGTCAACGTTCCGGCACCGACATCGCCCGGGCCGGAGGGATTTCCGCCGGGTGTTGCGCCGGTGGCGCCCCGAGGGAACGCGGCCGATCCCTTCGGCAGCCTCGAGGGTTTCGCCGTGCCGGCGGGCCTGGTCCCGACGGCGCCGGGAGTCTTGGCCGCTCCCCCGTCCGCACCGGTCGCTCCGAACCCTTCCCCGTCGCTTCGCTCGCCCCAGCGCGGTTCGGCGCCTACGTGGCCGGGCACCGTCCCGGACGTCCCGAATCTGGGCTGGAGTGGATCCGCACCGGCATCCCAGGACGCCGACGGCTTCTACTTCCTACAGCGACCGGACACCAACCTCGTTGGCGCGGAGCCTGTCCCGGCCATCCGTGATGACCACGAGATCTTCGACGTCAATGCCATCCGGGCCGATTTCCCGATCCTGCACGAGACCGTCAACGGCAAGCCGCTGATCTGGTTCGACAACGCGGCGACCACCCAGAAGCCGCAGGCGGTCATCGATCGACTCGCCTACTTCTATGCCCACGAGAATTCCAATATCCACCGGGCGGCACACGAGTTGGCGGCGCGGGCCACCGACGCCTACGAGGATGCGCGCGAGGCGGTACGCCGGTTCATCAACGCCTCCAAGTCCGAGCAGGTAATCTTCGTCCGCGGTACTACCGAGGCGATCAACCTGGTGGCCTACTCGTGGGGTGGCAAGCATCTGGGACCGGGTGACGAGATCGTCATCACCCACCTGGAGCACCACGCCAATATCGTTCCGTGGCAGCTTCTTTCGCAGCGCACCGGCGCGGTACTCAAGGTCGCGCCGGTCGATGACGCTGGCAATCTGCTGCTGGGCGAGTTCGAGAAGCTGCTGGGACCCAAGACCAAGCTGGTCGCCGCTACCCAGGTGTCCAATGCACTGGGCACGGTGACGCCAGTGGAGAAGATCGTCGAACTCGGACACCGCTACGGCGCCCGGGTGCTGATCGACGGCGCGCAGTCGATACCGCACATTCCGCTCGATGTGCAGGCCCTCGGGGCGGACTTCTTCGTGTTCTCTGGACACAAGATCTTCGGGCCCACCGGGATCGGCGTGCTGTACGGCACCGAGGAAGCCCTCGAGGAGACCCCGCCGTGGCAGGGCGGCGGCAACATGATCGCCGACGTCACGCTGGATCGGGCCATCTACCAAGGCATCCCGAACAAGTTCGAGGCGGGCACCGGCAACATCGCCGATGCCGTCGGACTGGGTGAGGCTCTGCGGTACGTGGAGAAAGTCGGTATCGAACGGATCGCCGCCTACGAGCACGCGCTGCTCGAGTACGCCACTCCGCGTCTGGCCGCGATCCCGGGGGTGCGACTGGTCGGCACCGCCGAGGAGAAGGCCAGCGTGCTGTCGTTCGTACTGGCCGGCCACGAACCGCTGGAGGTCGGCAAGGCACTCAATGCCGAGGGCATCGCGGTGCGGGCCGGACATCACTGCGCCCAGCCGATCTTGCGCCGTCTCGGCCTCGAGGCGACGGTGCGGCCGAGCTTCGCGTTCTACAACACTTTCGAGGAGATCGACGTGTTCATCGACGCGGTCCGCCGGATTGCCGAGGGCTCCGTCTAACCCGCGAGCTGGGGGCACCTCCCGCTTGCGGGGGAACGCAAATGGTCGCTGTTTCGTTCGAAACAGCGACCATTTGCGTCTGCTCGCGGTTAATTCTGGGCAGGCCGACGGGCGGCAGCGATCATGGAGCCCATGAGTTATCGCGCCGGAGCACACACCTCACGTCGGGAGATCGACGTCGCCGTCGGCATTCTGGTCGGGTTGCGGGGCTGCTCGGAGCGCGCCGCCTTCGATGAACTGGTGGGCGTCGTCCGCGACACCGGCATCGGGATCGGCGCCATCGCCACCGGCCTGGCCGCACTGGCCGGCGGCGGATCCTCGGCGGGCCACGACGAAGCCTTCGCCGCCTGGGGCGATCTGGTCGCGCGGCGCCGCTCGGCGCCTGCCGCCGTCGTTTCCTGACGTGGCGGAAACGTCAACGCCGGTCGTCCTCAACGCGTTCTCGATGGACGCGGTGTCCCATGTGAACTACGGGCTGTGGCGGCACCCGCGGGATCAGACGCACCGCTACAACACCATCGAGTACTGGACCGAGCTCGCCCGCATCCTCGACGACGGCAGATTCGACGCGCTGTTCATCGCCGACGCGCTGGGGCTCCTGGACACCTATGCGGGCAGCGCCGAGGCCTCGCTGCGCACCGGCACCCAGTCCCCCGTCAGCGATCCGCTACTGCTGGTCTCGGCGATGGCGGCAGTCACCACCCACCTCGGGTTCGGGGTCACGGTGTCCACCACCTACGAGCACCCGTACCTGCTGGCCCGCAAGTTCAGCACGCTGGACCACCTGACCGGCGGGCGCATCGCCTGGAACATCGTCACCTCGCAGTTGGAAAGTGCCGCACGCAATCTCGGCCTGGAGCGGCAGATCCCGCACGACGAGCGCTACGAGCGCGCCGAGGAATTCCTCCAGGTCACCTACAAGCTGTGGGAAGGCTCCTGGGAGGACGACGCCGTCGTGCGGGACCGCGCGCGCGACATCTACACCGACCCGGCCAAGGTGCACGGGATCGCGCACCGCGGACGGTTCTTCACCGTCCCCGACGCACATCTGTCCGAACCCAGTCCCCAGCGCACCCCGGTGCTCTTTCAGGCCGGCGGATCCCCGCGCGGACAGCAGTTCGCGGCACAGCACGCCGAGACCATCTTCGTCGCCGGCGCCGACGCAGCGGGGATCCGTCGCAACGTGGGGAAGACGAAGGCGCTGGCCGCCGAGCACGGCCGTGACCCGGAATCACTGACCTTCATCAGCGCGGTGTCGGTGGTGGTCGACGACACCGAGACGGGTGCACGCGCGAAACTCGCCGACTTCCAGACCTACTTCAGTGTGGAGGGTGCGCTCGCGCACTACTCGGCGAGCACCGGTGTGGACTTCTCCGGACAGGATCTCGACACCCCCATCGGCCAGCACGACACCGACTCCAACCGCTCGCTGCTGAGCATGTTCGCCGACGCCGACCGGGATTGGACGCTGCGGCAGGCGTTGGCGCCGGCCCATCAGTTCGGCCGGTCACACACCCTGGTCGGCACCCCGTCGACGGTGGCCGACCAGCTCGAGCGCTGGCTGGCCGACAGCGGCACCGACGGCATCAACCTGATCCACATCGTCAACCCGGACAGCTACCGCGATTTCGCCGAACTCGTGGTCCCCGAACTGGACCGGCGCGGCCGGCTGCGTCCCCGCCCGAGCGGCCGGGTCACCCTGCGGGAACGCTTGACCGGTCGGGCACGGGTGCGTGATGACCATCCGGCGGCGCGCTACCGCGAGGCATTGGAGTTGCGATGACCATCCACCTGCACTGGTATCTGCCGACCAACGGCGACAGCCGCGAGATCGTCGGTTCGGGCGATGATGCGGATCGGGTCGCCGGCCCGTCGGCGAGTCGTATCCGCCCGCCCACCATCAGCTACCTCGGCGAGGTGGCCCGCACCGCCGAACTGCTGGGATTCGAGGCGGTGCTCACCCCGACCGGCACCTGGTGCGAAGATGCCTGGATCACCACGGCGGCGCTGAGCCAGACCACCTCGCGGCTGAAGTTCCTGGTGGCGTTCCGGCCCGGCTTCATCTCCCCCACCCTGGCCGCCCACCAGGCCGCGACATTTCAACGGGTCTCCGGCGGACGTCTGCTGCTCAACATCGTCACCGGCGGCGACCCGGTGGAGCAGGCCCGCTACGGGGACCACCTCGACCATGACGAGCGCTACGGTCGCACCGCGGAGTTTCTCCGGGTGCTACGCGGGGTCGGCACCGATCCGAGTTTCGACTTCACCGGTGACCATTACCGCATCGAGGGCGCACATATCGACTACGGCGATTGGGATCCGCCGCAGATCTTCTTCGGCGGCGCCTCCCCGGCTGCCGAGGAGGTCGCCGCGCAGTACGTCGACGTGTATCTGGCATGGGGTGAGACACCGGCCCAGATCGCCGAGCGCATCGAACGCATCCGTTCCCGGGCAGCGCATTACGGCCGCACGCTGCAGTTCGGGATCCGGCTGCACGTCATCAGCCGCGACACCTCCGAGCAGGCCTGGGCGCACGCCGACCAGCTGCTGGCCGCGATCAGCGGAGAGCGCATCACAGCCGCCCAGCAGACGTTTGCCCGCACGCAGTCGGTGGGTCAGCAGCGGATGATCGCCTTGCACAACGGTAGAACCTCGAACCTGGAGATCTCCCCGAACCTGTGGGCCGGCTACGGGCTGGTGCGCGGTGGCGCGGGCACCGCGCTGGTGGGTAGCCATACCGAGGTGGCCGATAGGATCTCCGAGTACCACGAGCTGGGCATCGACCATTTCATCCTGTCCGGCCAGCCACATATCGAAGAGGCGTTCTGGTTCGCGGAGGGAGCGAAGGCAGTGCTGCACGAGCGGGGTCTGGTGTGACGTTCGACATCCGGGTGCTGTCCTCCGATGACGAACTCATCGAGGCGGGCAACCTCTTTCGCACCGCCATGATCGGCTTCCCACCGCTGAGCGAGCAGCAGCGCGGGTTGATCGGCAAGCTCTTGGAGCCGGGCCGCACCCTCGGCGTCTTCGTCGACGGACGGCTGGCCGCCACCGCCGATTCCACCACCAGCACCCTGACCCTGCCCGGCGGCGCCCGGGTGAGCCACGCCGCGGTCACCCATGTCGGGGTCTCGCCCTCGCACACCCGGCGCGGGATCGCCACCGCGCTGCTGCACCACCAGCTGCGCGATATCGCCGACCGCGGTGAGGTGGTCGCGTCACTGCGGGCATCGGAAGCCACCATCTACGAGCGGTTCGGCTACGCGGTCGCGACCACGACGGCCACCATCGAGGTCCGCACCGACCGCGCCGCGCTGCGACCGGGTGTCGCGGCCGGCGGACCCGTGCGGTTGGTCGACCCCGGACAGGAGTGGGATGTGCTGCCCCGGATCTATGCGGCCAACCGCGGTCCGCGGGCTGGTTCGACCGACCGTAACGCCACCTGGTGGCTGAACCAGCAGGTGCGTGCCGAATCCAGTCCAGGCGCGAGATTTGTTGCGGTGCATGGACAGCAGGGTGAAGAAACTGGGTTTGTGCGTTACCACCCGGTCGATGCCGACGCCTGGTTCACCAGCGACCAGCGCACCGTCGTCGTCGACGACCTGTTCGCCCCCACCGAGCAGGCCTACCTGGGTCTGCTGCGGTTCCTGCTCGACCTGGATCTGGTGGACCGGTTGATCTTCCACCTGGCTCCCACCGACAGCCCGCTGCCCTGGTTGCTGCAGGACCGGCGCGCCGCCCGGATCACCGGGTTGCGTGACGAAACCTGGCTGCGGGTGGTCGATGTGGCCACCGCGCTGAGCCGCCGCACGTATTCGGGAGCGCAGACGCTGACGTTGCGTATCGAGGACCCGGTGCTGACCCGGAACACCGGGACCTATGAGATCTCCGCGGGCGGGGTTCAGACCACCTCTGCCCCAGCACAACTCGTCGCCGATATCGCGGCCCTGGGGGCTGCACTCCTGGGTGGCACCTCCTGGCGCGATCTCGCCCTGACCGGTCTGGTCCAGTTATCCGAACAGCAGGCCGTGCCGGTGGCCGACGAGTTGTTCGCGGTGTCGCAGGCGCCACACTCCGGCATTTATTTCTGACCCGGCGAATAACTTCGCTCTGATCCAAACCGGTGGCAGCGCTTGACCATTGGTTGATCATTGTCACCATGTTGGTGTGCGATGGCGCTGTTTGACGTCTCTGAACTCGCCGTTACTCTGCACGCCGGAAACCGCGCCATCGGTCGACGCGCGGTGCGGGCCGTCGAGTCCTTCAGTTTCTCCGTCGACGACGGTCAGACGCTGGCGATCGTCGGCGAATCCGGTTCCGGCAAGAGCGTTTCGCTGCTCGCCGCCACCCGCCTGCTCGGCCCGAACGCCGATATCGACGGCACGGTCCGGTTCCGGGACCGGGATCTGCTGGCGCTGCGTCCGCGCCAACTGCGCCGGACCCTCGGCCGGGACATCGGGTTCGTCTTCCAGGACCCGCAGAGCAACCTGCACCCGTTCAAGACCGTCGGCGCACAGATCGACGAGGTGCTGCGCATCCACCGGTTCGGTGACCGCCGTGCCCGGCGCCGGCGCGTCGTCGAACTACTCGACGAGGTGGGTATTGCCGACCCCGAATCCGCCTATGGCAGTTACCCTGCCGAATTCTCCGGCGGGATGCGGCAGCGGGTCATGATCGCCATCGCGATCGCGCTCAACCCGGCACTGATCATCGCCGACGAACCGACCACCGCACTCGATGTCAGTGTGCAGGCCGGCATCCTGGGCCTGTTGAGCCGCCTACAGCGCGATCACGGCACCGCCATCGTGTTCATCAGCCACGATCTCGGTGTCGTGCACCAGGTCGCGGACACCGTGGTGGTCGTGCGCGACGGTCGGGTCGTCGAGCAGGGTCCCCGGGACCAGATCTACCACGCGCCCACCGAGGACTACACCCGCGAACTGCTGGCGGCCGCCCGACTGCACGACGTGGCCAACGTCGCGCCCCGCCCGCCCTTGGAGCGTGCGCCGCTGCTGCAGGTGACCGGGCTGCGCAAGTCATACCGCTCCCGCAAGGAGCGCCGCACGGTCGTCGACGGCCTGGACTTCACCATCGGCCGCGGCGAGATCGTCGGACTGGTCGGAGAATCCGGGTCCGGCAAGTCCACGGTGGGCCGGATCGTGGCCGGCCTGCAGTACGCCGACGCCGGCGAGATCACCCTGGCGGGCACCCGCTATCCCACCGCCGTCGACGACAGTGTGCCGCCACTATCCCAGACCGCGCGGCGCACAGTGCAACTGGTGTTCCAAGACCCGTATGCCAGCCTCAACCCGCGCCGCACCGTGTACCGGTCGCTGGCCGAACCGCTGCTCGCCCAAGGCATCGACCGCGCGCTCGTCGGGCCCAAGGTCACCGAGGCCGCCGACGCTGCCCGGCTGCCCGCCGGCCTGCTGGACCGCCGCCCCGCCGAACTGTCCGGTGGTCAACGTCAGCGTGTCGCGATCGCCCGTGCCCTGGTATTGTCGCCGGCGCTGATCGTCGCCGACGAGGCGCTGTCCTCACTCGATGTGACCACGCAGGCCGAGATCGTCGAACTGATCGGCCGTTTGGTCGCCGAGCAGCAGACCGCATTCCTGTTCATCACCCACGATCTCGGCGTGGTGTCCACGATCGCCGACCGAGTGATCGTGCTGGGCCCCGACGGTGTCGCCGAAACCGGCTCCACCGCCGACGTGTTCGCCGCACCGCAGTCGGCCTACACCCGCACCCTGCTGGACGCGGTACCCCGGGTGACGGAGCCCGCCTCATGAGCCAGTTGCTGACGCGACCCGCCACCGCAGTCGCGGTAGGCCCCACGGGGCGCGGCCGACTGCGGTCCTTCCTCGCCGATCCCGGCCTGGTGGCCGGTTCGGTGCTGGTGGCCCTCGTGGTCCTGGCCGCATTGGCCGCCCCGCTGGTGGCGGCCATCGTCGGGCACGGTCCCAACGAACAGTTCCCCGACGAAACCCTGGACGCCGCAGGACTTCCCATCACCGGCGGGAACGGCTTCCTGCTCGGCGCCGACGGCAGCGGCCGCGACGTGTTCATCCGCACCCTGTACGGCGCGCGGGTGTCTCTGGGCATCGGTATCCCGGCCACCACCATCGCCATGGTGGTCGGCGTCGTCGTCGGACTCGTCGGCGGCTACTTCGGCGGACGCACCGACGCAGTGCTCTCCGAGCTGACCAACATCGCGCTGGCATTCCCGTTCCTGGTGACCGCCCTCAGTGTCGTCACCCTGAACCGCGGCACCGCCGGTACCACCCTGGTCGATCCGGTGGTGGTGGTGATCGGCGTGGTGGCACTGTTCTCCTGGACGTATTTCGCACGGCTGGTGCGCAATTCGGTGATCGAGATCAAAGCCAGACCGTTCGTGCTGGCGGCCGTCGGCGCCGGCAGCTCGCATACCCGGGTGATCGTCCGGGAGATCCTGCCGAACATCGCTCCGACGGTGATCATCTACTGGGCCGTCCAGCTGCCGATCAACATCATCGCCGAAGCCTCGCTGTCCTACCTCGGTGTCGGCATCAAGGCACCCACGCCGAGCTGGGGCACCATGATCGCCAACGCACAGGATTCCGCGCTGTACCAACCACAACCGCTGATGCTGATCGCCCCTGCGGCGGCACTGTTCATCACCGTCCTCGGGTTCAACATCCTGAGCACCAGCCTGCGCAGCCGGTTCGACCCGGGATCGGTGGGGTGACGATGCTGCAAACCCACTTTGTCGCCGCCCGGCTGGCCCGGATGGCGCTGACCGTGTTCGCCGTCGTGCTGGTCACCTTCGGCCTGACCAAGGTCGCCTATCAGAATCCCGGCCGGATGCTGGCCCCGGAGAACGCCTCCGAGGAGACCGTCGAAACCATCACCAAGAGCCTGCACCTCGACGAACCCTGGTACGTCCAGTTGTGGCACTACGTGGTGACCGGCCCGGAAATCAAGGGCACCCCCACCGGCCTGCTGAACTGGCCGCCGAGCCTTGGCTATTCCTACCGCGAACAGCGGCCGGTGACCGGCCTGATCCTGGAGAAGCTGCCGGCCACCGTCAGCCTTGCGGTCGGCGCGCTGGTGGCCTGGATCCTGCTGTCGTTGCTGTTCGGTGTGTACGCCGCGCGTAGGCCCGGCGGCTGGTTCGACACCGTCACCTCGGGCATCTCGTACCTGTTCCTGTCGGTCCCGACCTTCGTCACCGGTGTGATCCTGCTCTTCGTCCTCTACTACCAACTGTCGCTGGCCGGGGTGAAGTTCTTCCCGAGCGGCGGCTACGTCGCGCTGACGGAGTCACCGACAGAATGGGCACGACATCTGCTGCTGCCCTGGCTGACGCTGGTGATCGCCCAGGTGGGTCTGTTCCAGCGAGTGGTGCGTGCCTCGGTGCTGGAGGTGGCCGGCAAGGACTACATCCGCACCGCGCGCGCCAAAGGCGTCGGCCCGAACGGCGTGTATTTCAACCACGCGCTGTCGGCGGCGCTCAATCCGATCCTTACCCTCGGAGCCATCGAGTTCGCCACCATCCTCGGCGGCGCGATCATCACCGAGCAGATCTTCGGTCTCGACGGAGTCGGCCGGTTGGCGGTCAGTGCCGCGAACAACGGCGACGCCCCCGTCGTCATCGGCTGCACGTTGCTCGGCGCCGTCATCTTCGTCGTCGCCACCTCGGTCGTCGACATCATCACCCACGCCCGTAGTGGCAAGTAGCAAGGAGCACATATGAGAACTTCGAAGCGGGCGCTCATCGCGCTGGCCGGGACGGCTGCGCTGATCCTGGCGGCCTGCGGCACCGGTCAGGACTCCGCGGCGCCCACCGACCCCACCCAGTTGTCCGGCGGCACACTGAAGGTGGCGTCCGTCGGCGATGTCGACGCCCTCGACCCCCTGATCGCCTACTCCGCCGAGTCGTGGCAGGTCATCCGCGCCACCACCCGCCAGCTGGTCACCTATGCCGGCAATCCGGAGAGCATCGGTGACGACACCGAGGTGGTACCGGACCTGGCACAGAGCTGGGATATCAGCCCCGACCGCAAGACCTATACGTTCCACCTGCGCGACGACGTCAACTTCTCGGGGGCCAGCACCCGACCGATCACCGCGCAGGACTTCGTCTACGCGGTCAAGCGGTTCCCCGATCCCAACGCCCAGGTCAGTGCCATCACCTACTACAACGCGCTGTTCGAGGGCTTCACCGAATACTCCGACGAGTTCGCCAAGGTCCCCACCGGCGACCTGGCCGCGGTGAACCAGTTCATCGACACTCATGACATCAGTGGACTCAAGGCGTTGGACGACAAGACATTACAGCTGACTCTGACCCAGCCTGCCAGCGATATCCTGGACATCCTGACGCTGAACTTCGTCACCCCTCTGCCGCAGGAGGTGGTGTCGAAGTATTTCGCCGACAGCCTGGAGTTCCGCCAGAACTACGTCTCCAGCGGGCCATACTTCATCGAGTCCTACGACCCGGGCAAGCAGTTGACGCTGGCCAAGGTGCCCGACTACAACGCCGAAGGTGATCCGCGAAAGGCCTACGCCGACAAGATCGTCTTCGACACCACGGTCGCCTCGGCCGACGCCGCGAGCCAGCAGCTGCAGACCGGCACCGCCGATATCGGACTCTACGTCCGCGCCTACCCGGCCAACGTCATCGCCCAGTACAAGCAGACCGATCCCGATCACCTGCACAAGTCGGCCAGTGGGTCGGCGATCTTCGTCAGCTGGAACAACCCGGCGGAGCCGAAAACGCCGGCGCAGGAAGCGTTCAAGGACCTCCGAGTCCGCCAGGCCTTCAACTACGCCCTGAACCGGGCCGATGTGGTGCGCGGGCTCGGCGGCCCGGATTCGGCGATCCCCAGCAACGAGATTTTGACGTCGACCATCGTCGGCTACAACGACAAGAACCCCTACCCCACCCCGGACGACAAGGGCGACCCGGACAAGGCGCGCGCGCTGTTGGCCCAGGCGGGCAAGTCGGACCTGACGGTCAATGTCGCCTACCGCACCACCCCGGAGTTCGAGAAGATCGCCACCTCGGTCCAGGCCGCGGCGGAGCGGGCCGGCATCACAGTGCGGCTGACCCCGATCCCCGGTGACGGCTGGGGTGCGTTCAGTTCCTTCCTGGCCGACCAGTCGAAGCTGGATCAGTGGGACCTCGCGATCACCAACTGGACCCCGGACTGGCAGGGCAACAGCGCCCGGATGACGCTCGGCGGCTGGCTGGACTCCGAGTTCGCCCCGGGTGGCACCTGGAATGGTGTGACCTACGACAACCCTGCGCTCAACGCGGCGGTGACGCGGGCGTTCGCCGCCGAGGACCCGACGGCGGATTGGCAGGAGGCCAACAAGATCGCCACCGAGGATCTGGCCTGGTTCCCGCTGATCGAGCGGGTGAAGTCGGTGCCCACATCGGACAGGGTGACCAACTGGACCTGGCAGTCGCTGGGCAACAGCGGCGACATCACCAATATCGCGGTCACCGGGTAGTCCCGAACTGGGTCAGCGGGCAGGCCTGCGTGCCAGCACCCAGGCCTGCCCGCCGCCCTCCCCTGCCGCGATCACATCGAGCTCGGCGAAGGCCAGCTCAAGCTCGCCGGCCGCGGCCCGGAATCGACCAGCCGCGGCGCCGACCTCGCTGAGCACACACACCGCCAGCAGCCCACCGGGCTTGAGCCGGGCCATCATCGGGCCGTACAGGGCAGGGTCACGGAACTTGTGACACAGCAGCACCTCCACGGGATCGCTCGGCGGTAGCCCACCATCGAGATCGAAGGTGTCGAATCGTGCTGTGACGCCGGCTTTTCCGGCCAGTCCGCGAGCCGCGGCGATGGCGGTCGTCGATACGTCGACACCATGTACGCGCAGCCCGCGCCGCGCCAGCCACACCGATGCCGCACCGGTACCGCAGGCGATCTCCAGGGCGGAACCGACGATGGGGAACCGAGCCTCGTGTGCTGCGAACACCGCGGGCAGTGCTGGGGGCGCCGGCACCGTAGCGTTGTACACCGCATCCCAGCGGTCACGGTCCTGCGCGCTCACCGGCCCAGCCTATGCCCACGGACACATCAGGCCCGAACACAATGTCGCCCTGACAACACCGAAGAGCTCTCTGTGGGCATGACGGCGCTGTCAGGGCGACATCAGAACGGACTGGCTAGTTCCCCTGCCCGCCGCGGCCGAGCGCCGCCAAGTTGGAGACCGGGTCCTTGCCATTGATCAGGTAGTCGCCCAGGATGCGGGCTTTGTAGACGCGTGGATTATGGGACGCCAGCGTGCGGGCGTTACGCCAGTGCCGATCCAGTCCGCGCTGTTCGGACACCCCGGAGGCGCCCAGCGCGTCGAAAATCGCCGTGGTGGCGCGCAGCGCGGCGGCGATGATGACAAGCTGCGCCTGGATGACGGCGACCTCGGCGTCGACGAGCCGGCGCGCGGCATTCGCCCCGTCGCTGTGGATGCGATCCAGCGCGGCACCGGCCTGGGACAGCGCCGCCTCGGCGGCGAACGCATCGGCGGAGACCTCCCCGATGACGGCGAGCAGCTGGGCATCCTCGGACGGCACCGGCGTCAAGCCCTGCGGGTAGTTGCGCTTGCGTCCGGTCAGCGCCGACGAACCGTCGCGCAGCGCGGCCCGGATGATGCCGGACAGCGCCGAGAGCATCGCGGTCTGGTAGAAGTGCCCCTGGTACGCAAAGCGTTCCGCGGCAGGGAAGACGTCTCCGGAATCGGCGCGGGCGCTGTCGTAGCGCGCGCTACCACTTGCCGTCGTGCGCTGACCGAACCCGTCCCAGTCGTCGATCAGCGATACCCCCGGGTCGTCGGCCCGCACCAGCGCGGTGAGCAGTTCACCGTCGTCGCCGCGGCCGAGGACATCGAGCCAGTCGGCGTAGAGGCTGCCGGTGGCATAGAACTTTGCGCCGGTGACACGGAAATGGTCATCCTCGGCCGTCACCGTGCTGACCAGGTTGGCCAGGGTGACATTGTTCGCCTCGGTCCAACCGCCGCCGACGAATTGTCCGTCCAGGAACCGGGCGATCCAGACGTCATTGGTCTCCGATACCGGTGCATTGAGCCGGTCCTCGACGAAGGCCAGGTGGTTGCGCCAGATGTGGGCGACGTTGGAGTCGGCGGCGCCGAGGTCGGCCAACAACAGGAAGGTCTGTTGTAGTGAGGCACCGAATCCGCCGCGCGAGAAGGGGATCCGCAAGGTCCCGAACCCCGCCTCGTTGAGCAGCTTGACCTGCTCGTGTGGGAATACCCGGTCCCGTTCGCGTTCGCGATTGCCTTCGGCGATCTTGTCGAAGACGGGTTGGAACCGGGCTCGGAGGTCGTCCAGATCCGCGGTGGGCGTGCTCAGATAGGTTGTGACGGTGCTCATGTGATTCCTGTCAGGAGTCGATGCGGTACGCGGACTGGCGCTCCACAGCCCGGTAGCCGAGCCGTTCGTAGAGCAGGTGCGCATTGCTGCGGTTGTGGATGTCGGTTCCCAGCGACGCCAGCGTCAGGCCGCGGCGCAGGGCGGCCAACCAGACCTTGCGCAGCAGGAACTCGGCGATCCCCCGCTTGCGGTGATCGCTGCGCACCCCGATGTAGTCCGTGTGGGCCGACTGTTCCTGTCGCCCGTTGTCCAGGTAGGTATAGGTGGAGCCCAGCACGTAGCCCACCACCCGACCGTCTCCGGTCACCGCGGCGTTGCTGAAATCCGGTGTGAAAGAACGGCTCGCGATGTGATGGGCGAAGATCTCCGGTGTTTTGGACATGTTGCCGAAGTGCTCGAGGAAGGTGTCGTACTGCAGCTTGCGCACCTGCTCGAGCAGGCCGCGCTGCACCACCTCGGCCCAGGTGAGCAGGGTCAGACCGTCTAGGGTGGCCACCTCCAGTGCGCGAGGATCCTCGGTGATCAACGACTTCCGGGTTCTGATGAACTGACCCTCCGGTCGCGCACCACGCCGGATGAGCGCGTCGATGGCGGACTGCTGGTCGGCGCCGATGAAAGTACGCAGATACGCCCCCGGAAGGGCCACACTTTCGGCCGTGAAGCGGCGCACCGTGTCGGCGACGACACCGTCGAGCACCGAGGCGGGGGCCGCCGGGTCGAAGACGAAATCGGCGACGATCTCGGGTTCTGATCCGTGCGGTTGGTGCAACGCCGAGTATCCGCGCACCAGACCGACCTCGTCCCGAACCACCCATACTGCCTGCGGGAAGGCACCGGCGAGTTGTTCGGCGATATCGCGGGAGTCGGCGGCGAACTTACGTCCGCCGAGACCTCGTGTGGTGGCGAGGAAATCGGCCAGTTGCGGATGGTGCAGTGCGGTCGCGGATTCGACTGTCCATGAATCGGTCACGACGGTCACTACGCCACCGGTTCCTTGTCGCGGCGGGCCTGTGGATCACCGTCGATGTCGGGGTCGGCATCATCCTGGTGTTCGAGCACATCGACGATGCCCTCCTCGACCAGGCGCTGCTGCTCGGACTCCGACAGCGTCTGGATGGTGCCGACCCGCTTGGCCACCTCGGGATCGGTGACCTTGAGGTACCAGTACCAGAGCAGGCCGACCAGCAGGATGCCACCGAAGATGAAGGGCAGGATGTTGAACGGGAACTCGGGCACCGGGTAGAAGTTGCTGAAGATGACGTAACCCAGTGCCAGCGTCGCCGCGGCGGACACGATCAGACGCAGCGGGGTCAGCGCCTTGATCTTGTACAGCCAGATCGGCGTAGCGATCACCACGAGCAGGTAGCTGATCAGAAAGCCCCAGGTGGCCACGTAGCCGCCGTACACCTCGAAAACCAGCCGGCCGGCCGAGCTGATGGTGGCGACCACCGCGAAGATGAATGCGAGCACGCCGATGAAGACGACGCCGACCCACGGGGTGCGGTGCACCGGATGCACTTTGGCGAAGACCTTGGGCAGGGCACCTTCGTGGGCGAAGGTGAACAGCGAGCGCGCGGCCGCGGTGGTGACCGCGGTGACGAACACGATGAACGCGATCGCGACGGCGCCGCTCATCACGTGGTTGATCCACGCAACCCCGGAGGCGTCGGCGAGCTGCGGCAGCACCGCCTCGTCGCCGTTGATGCCGTCGAAGAACAGC
This sequence comes from Mycobacterium sp. C31M, assembly GCF_053345865.1. Lineage (NCBI taxonomy): Bacteria > Bacillati > Actinomycetota > Actinomycetes > Mycobacteriales > Mycobacteriaceae > Mycobacterium > Mycobacterium sp. C31M. The sequence continues at coordinate 177,759 of NZ_JBKFAX010000007.1, forward strand.
ACCTGCGGATAGGTCGCGATGATGTAGAGCACGCCGAGCAGCAGCACGACCCGCAGCAACGAACGGGCAATGGTGTTGTGCGCGTCCTTGGCTTCGGCACCCAGCGACGCGACACTCTCGAACCCGGCGTAGGAGCCCACCGCCGACACGGCGGCGATGAAGGTGGCGCTGGTGGTCAGGTGGCCCAGATCCCACTGCTCCCAGTCGATCCGCCAGCCGTAGCTGGCATAAGAGGCGACGATGATGACGAGAATGGTGGCAACCGCGATGATCTCGAAGATCAGCTCGTAACGGGCGGCCAGTGCGGCGCCACGGTAGGGCAGGTAGACACCGATACCGACGATCACGGCGACCAGCAGCAGTTTGAACCAGGTTGCCTGCGAACCGACGCCGAAGGATTCCAGGAAGGAGTCGAGGTAGAGCACCCCACCGAGGGTTCCGGTGACGGCGAAGCCGATATAGCCGACCAGCAGACTGAACCCGGCCGCGTACGCGAAGCCCGGGCCCAGGCCGTTACCGGTGTAGGTGCCCAGTGACCCGGAGGACACCGTGCGCTTGGCCTGGAAGCTGATCGTGGTGGCGATGAGGACGACGATGACCAGACCGATGATCACCGCCCAGGCTGCGCCCTTCCCGGCGGCCAGGAACAGCATGAACGGAACCGATGCCACCGCAACGCTGGGCGCCGCCGCTGCCAACCCCTGAGCGAAGACCCCCCAGAAGCCCAGCGCATCACGTTCGAGTCCTTGATCTTCGGTTTTGGATAACGATCGACCCCCCAGTTCGACCGATTCAGGTGTGGACATGGCGCCCGCCTTCCTACCCTGTGCGGCATGGATTCGCCTGCCGCACAGTCGTTCTAATCTCGAATTGATGTGGTGGTAACAATGCCTGAGAACTGTCTCAGGCGTCAGCTATCGGATCGGCGCGATTCTTTCGCCAACCGGAAGCCGGCGCCGGGATGATCGTCGGGCAGCAACGCGGAGTGCCCGAACAGCCTCTCGCGCAGGGTGGTCGGCCCGCCGGCATCCCGCGCCCGGCCGCGGCGACGCAGTTCCGGGATCAGGTAGTCGGCGACATCGGCGAAGCTGCCGGGTGTGACGTGATAGGCGATGTTGAACCCGTCGACCCCGGTGCGCTCGGCGTAGGCCTCCAGATCGTCGGCCACCGTCTGCGCCGACCCGACGAACAGGGAGCCGCCGAAACCACCGAGCCCGCCGGCGTAGTCGCGCAGGGTGATTCGCTGACGCTCGCTGCCGTTGACGGCAGCCAGGATGGATCGGCTGGCATCGGTGTCGAACTGCTCGATCGGGCGGTCGACTCCGTACTGCGACCAGTCCACACCGCTGAGCGCCGACAACAGCACCAGCCCGGATTCCAGGTCGTGGTACCGGGACAGCTCGGCGGCCTTGGCCTGGGCCGCCGAATCGGTACTGTCGACCACGATTTCCACCGATGTCAGGAACTTGATCGACTCCGGTCTGCGGCCGTGGCCGACGGCACGCCTGCGGATATCGTCGATATTGGCGCGGAGCGCTTCGGGGCGCGGATCGCTGGCGAAGACCAGTTCGGCATTGCGCGCGGCGAACTCGCGGCCCGCCGTGGAGGTGCCCGCCTGGAACAGGACCGGGGTGCGTTGTGGCGAGGGTTCGACCAGATGCGCTCCGGGGACCTGGAAGTACCTGCCCTCATGCGCGATCGCGTGGACCTTGGTCGGGTCGGTGTAGATACCGCGGTCACGATCGGCCTGGACGGCATCGTCCTCCCAGGACCCTTCCCACAGCTTGTAGGCGACCTCCAGGAATTCACCGGCGATGGCGTACCGCTCGTCATGCGGGATCTGGCGGTCGCGGCCGATGATGTTGCGGGCCGCACTGTCCAGCAGCGAGGTCACGATGTTCCAGCCGATCCGGCCACCGGTCAGGTGATCGAGGGTGCTGAATTTACGGGCCAGCAGATACGGGCTCTCGTACGTGGTCGACACGGTGATGCCGAAACCCAGGTGTGTCGTCGCGGCGGCCATCGCCGACACCGCCAGCAGCGGATCGGTGACCGGTGTCTGGACGCCGTGTGCCAGTGCGGCATCGGCATTGCCACCGAACACGTCGAGTTGGCCCACCGCATCGGCGATGAACAGCGCGTCGAAACCGCCGGTATCGAGCAACTGTGCCAGTTCCACCCAGTACCGCAGGTCGGTGTAGCGCGAGGTCTGATCTGCGGGATGACGCCACAGGCCGAAGTTGCCGTGCGAGGGCACCGACATGGTGAAACCCGCCAGGACGAACGGCGAGCTCACAGCGGAACCTCAAGCCCCAGATGCGATCGCAGCGTGCTCCCCGTGTACTCGTGCCGGAACAGGCCGCGCTTGCGCAGCACCGGGACGACCTGCTCGACGAACAACTCCTCCTGCCCGGGCAGACCGCTGTCGCGGAGCACGAACCCATCGGCGGCACCACGGGTGAACCAGTCCTCGATCTCATCGGCGATGCGTTCCGGTGTGCCGACAACCGATGCACCCCAACCGTTGACCGTCTTGTACAGGAATTCGCGGACGGTCGGATTGCCGTCGGTGGCCAATGCCCGATAGCCGGCCAGTGCGGTCTGGTGGGTTTCGGTGCGCTCCGGGAACGCCGAGGCCGGCACCGGGCCGTCGAGGTCGGCGCCCGTCACGTCGACGTCGACCTCCAACAGCCAGCCGGCCTGATATTCGGGGCTGAAGTACCGGTACTCGTCGCGTTCGGCGCGGCGAGCCTCGTCCTCGGTGGAACCGATCACGTAGCGCAGCGACGGGGTGATCAGCGGGGCCGTGGCACGACCGAGTGCGCGTGCCTCGGCGTGGATCTGTCGGTAGAACTCCTTCCCGCGCGCCGCGGTGGCATGGCTGGTGAAGATGACCTCGGCATGGGTGGCCGCGAATGTCCGTCCCGTGGTGGAGGACCCGGCTTGGAAGATGACCGGCTGACCCTGTGACGACCGGGCGGAACCGATCGGACCCTTGATGTCGAAGTAGCGACCGTGGTACTCGGGTACCACGATCTTGCTGACATCGTTGAACACTCCGGTGGCACGGTCGGCGATGATGGTGTCCGCCGACCAGGAGTGCCACAGTTTCTTGACGACCTCGATGGCCTCCTCGGCGATCTGGTAGCGCTCGTCGTGATCGACGACACCGCGGGCACTGAAATTGTCGGCAGCCGCCTGAGCGAAGCTGGTCACCAGATTCCACCCTGCCCGCCCCAGGCTCAGATGGTCCAGTGAAAGAAGTTGCCGAGCAAGGTGATACGGGTGTGCCAACGTTGCCGAGCCGGTGACCACCAGCCCGATCCGCTCGGTGACCGATGACAGTGCCGCGGTGGTGGTCAGTGGTTCGAAGTCCTCGGTGGTCTTGTACGCCCACGTTGCCGGCGGACCGTAGTTGAGGCCGTCGGCGAAGAACAGGGCGTCGAAGGTGCCGGCCTCGGCGATCCTGGCACGGTCGATCAGCCGTCGCCGCACCCCGGCGACGCTGTTGTCGGCGTCAGGGTGCCGCCAAGGTCCCGCCGAGCGGGTGTTGCCGAATGCCAGCAGATGTACTTCACGAGTCACCGAGGGGACGGTACTGACGGCCGGATCGGTTGAAACGGTTTAAACGCGTTGAGACTCAAAGGGAATAGCGTCCGAGGACCTTCCCGGTCACTTCTCTGCGGCGTTCTCCACCATCTTCGCGGCGATCTCGGCTGCTTCGTCACCCGCGCCGTAGCTGCATGCCCAGACCTCGACGGTGACGTTCGAGACGAACGACAGCGCGTGCTGGCACTCCCAGCCGTTCGCGTCATCCTGCGCGGTGATCTGGGTGAGCACCGTGTCGGTGGCGGTCACATCCTGGATCTGCCAGGTGTAGGTGTCGGTGCCGTCGTCGATGCCGATGGAGGTACCGGCACAGTTCTCCCACATCGCCTGCGAGTCGTCGAAGAACTGTTGCGCATCGTCGGCGGACGGGTAGAGCACCGCGGTCTGCTCGACCCAGTGTGCGTTGTCCTCGTCGGGCTCGCGCGACACCTGGTCGCGCACCGCGGTGTATCCGCTGTCCCCGTACACCGGCTGTTCGGCGCCGAAGATCGCCCCGAGGCAGTCCGGGTTGTCGACATCGCGGGAGTGGTCGACCATCTGGTCGAGCTCGCCGCTCACCTCGATGGTGGACGACCCCATGATGTCGTTGATGTCCTCGATGTAGACCAGCACGTCGTCGAGGTCGCCCTCGGCCAGCGGCGGCACATCGAGCTGTGTGGCGTCCGGGTCGCGGACGGCCTGGCCGCTGATGGTGCTGCTGCAGCCGGTCAGCAGCGCGCAGCCGATCGCCACGGCGACAAGGGCATGGCGGGCACGCGGCGATCCGGCGGTCTTCACCGCGTCATTCTGACCGATGCCGTCCGCGAGTGCGCGGTTATCCCCCGCCACGGTCACTTCTTTGCTTTGTCCGCGGCCGCGTCGGTGGACAGCGCGGCGACGAAGGCCTCCTGCGGAACCTCGACGCGCCCGATCGTCTTCATCCGCTTCTTGCCCTCTTTCTGCTTCTCCAGCAGCTTGCGCTTACGGGTGATGTCACCGCCGTAGCACTTGGACAGCACGTCCTTGCGGATGGCCCGGATGTTCTCGCGGGCAATGATTCTCGATCCGATGGCAGCCTGCACGGGCACCTCGAACTGTTGGCGCGGGATGAGTTCCTTGAGCTTGGTGGTCATCTTGTTGCCGTAGGCCGATGCACCGTCCTTGTGGACAATCGCGGAGAACGCGTCGACGGCTTCGCCCTGCAGCAGGATGTCGACCTTGACCAGGTCGGCCTCCTGCTCACCGGCCTCCTCGTAGTCGAGGCTGGCGTAGCCGCGGGTCCGGGACTTCAACGAGTCGAAGAAGTCGAAGATGATCTCGCCGAGCGGCATGATGTAGCGCAGCTCGACCCGCTCCGGGGACAGGTAGTCCATGCCCTGCAGCTCCCCGCGCCGGGCCTGGCACAGCTCCATGATGGTGCCGATGAACTCACTGGGGGCGATCACCGTCGTCTTCACGATCGGCTCGTGCACGGCCCGGACCTTGCCCTCCGGCCAGATCGACGGGTTGGTGACGATCAGCGCTGGAGTCCCGGGCGGTGTTCCGTCTTCTTCCACCCGGTACACGACGTTCGGGGAGGTGGAGATCAGGTCGAGATTGAACTCGCGTTCCAGGCGCTCGCGGGTGATCTCCATGTGCAGCAGGCCAAGGAAGCCGCAGCGGAACCCGAAGCCCAACGCCACCGAGGTCTCCGGCTCGTAGGTCAGTGCCGCATCGTTGAGCTGCAGCTTGTCCAGCGCCTCGCGCAGGTTCGGGTAGTCCGAGCCGTCCACCGGGTACAGCCCCGAGTAGACCATCGGCTTCGGTTCGCGGTAGCCGGTGAGCGCCTCGGTGGCGCCCTTGCGGGCGGTGGTGACGGTGTCGCCGACCTTCGACTGCCGGACGTCCTTCACACCCGTGATGAGGTAACCCACCTCGCCGACGCCCAGGCCGACCGAGGCCTTCGGTTCCGGGGACACGATGCCGACCTCGAGCAGTTCGTGGGTGGCGCCGGTCGACATCATCGCGATCTTCTCGCGCGGGGTGATCTTGCCGTCGACGACGCGGACATAGGTGACCACGCCGCGGTAGATGTCGTAGACCGAGTCGAAGATCATCGCCCGGGTGGGGGCGTCCGGATCGCCGACCGGCGCCGGGACCAGCCGGACCACCTCGTCGAGCAGCTCGGTGACACCGACACCGGTCTTACCGGACACCCGCAGCACATCGGTCGGCTCGCAGCCGATGATGTGCGCGATCTCGGCGGCGTAGCGGTCCGGGTCGGCGGCCGGCAGGTCGATCTTGTTGAGCACCGGGATGATGGTCAGTCCGCGGTCCAGCGCCAGGTACAGGTTGGCCAGTGTCTGCGCCTCGATGCCCTGTGCGGCGTCGACCAGCAGCACCGCACCCTCACAGGCCTCCAGCGCGCGCGACACCTCATAGGTGAAATCAACATGCCCAGGCGTGTCAATCAAATGCAGCACGAACTCTTCGTCGCCCACTTTCCACGGCAACCGCACGTTCTGTGCCTTGATGGTGATCCCGCGTTCGCGCTCGATGTCCATCCGGTCCAGGTACTGGGCGCGCATCGACCGGTCGTCGACGACGCCGGTGAGCTGCAGCATCCGGTCGGCCAGGGTCGATTTGCCGTGGTCGATGTGCGCGATGATGCAGAAGTTCCGGATTTGCGCCGGCGCAGTGAACGTCTTGTCGGCGAAACTACTGATGGGAATCTCCTGGTGACAGCACGATAGGTGGGTCCAGCGTATCGACAGCAGGCGCTCGCTTCACAATCGCAAGACCTATGCTCGTCACATGGCGTCCCAGTGGAAGGCCTTTCAACGCCTGGCGGAGAACATTGTGTTCAAGGAAGCTCCCAAGCTGATCCGCCAGCTGCCCAAGCCCGAGCGGGTCATCCAGTTCGGGCTGGAGGCCCTGGCCGGTGCGGCCGCGCAGCAGCAACAACCCACCGCGATCACGGCCGGCCGGCCGGTCACCAACACCGGGGTGCCGACAGCGCATCGGGCCCGGCGCGTCGAATACTCCCCCGACCTGGACGGACAGGCCGACCCGGGTGAGATCGTCTGGACCTGGGTGGTCTATGAGGACGACCCGACCAGAGGTAAGGACCGCCCGGTGCTCGTCGTCGGGCGCGACCGCAGCACCCTGCTCGGGTTGATGCTGTCCAGCCAGACCCACCACGCCGAGGACGCCGACTGGATCGGTATCGGCACCGGCAACTGGGACTACGACGGCCGCCCGAGCTGGGTGCGGCTGGACCGGGTGCTCGACGTGCCCGAGGACGGCATCCGGCGTGAGGGCGCCATCCTGGACCGCGAACGGTTCGAACTGATCGCCACCCGGCTGCGCGCCGAGTTCTCCTGGAGCTGATCTCCCCTAGACCGGCACGCCCGCCCGCACCAGCGGCAGCACGCCCTGCCCGACATGGCGGATCTCGTCGGCCTGCGGATAACCCGACAAGACGAACTCGCTGATACCCAATTGTTCGTACTCGGCGAACACCCCCGCCACCGTCTCGTAGCTACCGACGGCTGCGGTCCCCGCGCCGTCACGCAACAGGCTGGGACCCGCCCACAGACCGGGATGCACCTCCAGACTGCGCGCGTCGACCAGGTCCCCGGTGGTCAGGGCGGCCATCCGACGCTGCCCCTCCGAACCACTGGACAGATACCGCTCGTGCGCGCGCCGCACCTCGTCGGCATCCAGACCGGCGATCAACTCCGCGGCCCGTTCCCAGGCCTGCGCGTCGGTGGGCCGGGCCACCGTGTGCAATCGCAGGCCGAACCGCAGCGTCCGGCCGCGCCGGGCCGCCGCGGCCCGCACCCGTTCGATCTTCTCGGCCACCTGCTCCGGCGGCTCACCCCACGTCAGGTAGACATCGGCATGCTCGGCGGCCACCTCGATGGCCTCCGGCGAGGAGCCACCGAAATAGATCGTCGGCCGGGTCTGCACCGGGTAGGCGGTGCGTGCCGCCTCGATATCGTAGAACTCGCCGTGGAAGCTGAACTCCGGATTGCTCCATGCGCCGCGCACCACCGCCAGGAACTCCGCGGTGCGCCGGTACCGGGCCGACTTGTCGACGTCGTCGCCGTAGCGGCGCATCTCTGCATCGTCACCGCCGGTGACGATGTTGAGCGCCAACCGATTTCCAGTGAATCGCTGGTACGTGCTGACCTGCTGGACGGCCAGCGTCGGCGACAGCACACCCGGCCGGAAGGCGACCAGGAACTTCAGTCGCTCACTGTGCTGGGCCAGCGCCGCGGTGGCCAGCCAGGAATCCTCACAATGCGATCCGGTGGGCGTGAGCGCCGCCTCGAACCCCAACTCCTCGGCGGTGCGCACCAGGGCGGTCAGATTCTCCAAGGTCGGTTGCAGGTGCGACTGCGACCGTGTCGCGGCGCCGCCCCGGTTGTCGGCGATGGTGGTGGTGTCGCCGTGGGTGGGCAGATACCAGTGGAACTTCGGGGTCATGACGCCTTCGCCTTCTCCAGCAGGTGCTCGACGCGCGGTATCACCTCGGCGGCGAACCGCTCCATCTCGGCCTCAAAGGGCTGGAATGCCAACATGAATGTCTCGATACCGTCGTCGAACCAGTCCACGATGCGCTGCGCGACGGTGTCGTGATCACCGACCAGCCCCGCCGCGGTGCCACCGTTCGGTCCGACATGGGGAAGCGCACTGAGCCGCTGCCACATGGGTGATGCCGGGTCGGTGTCCCGGCTGAACCGGTCGATGGTGTCGCCGGCGCCGGCCTTGTCGGCCGCTTGCAGTTCCCAGTGGTACTGCATCAGTTCGGCGGCTTCCCGGGCGGTCGGCGCGGTTACCACAAAGGCCGCCATCCCGAATCGCAACGGCGCACCGACACGGGGCCGTCGGCGCACATCGGCCAGCAAGGTGCGCGCATCCGAGGGCGATTGACCGTTGAGGAACAGCACATCCGCCTCGGCGGCGGCCAGCGCGCGGGCCTGCTCCGACTCGCCACCGAGGTAGATGCGCGGCCGGTCACCGCTGGGGTGGATGACGAAATCGTCTATCTGGAAATACTTTCCACGCAGCGTGGTGCGCTCGCCGGACAGCAGGCGCCGTACGGCGTGCAGCCATTCGGTGCCGTAGACGTAACGCTCTCCGTGCTCCAGCATGCCGATCCCGGACCGTTCCAGATCCGGTATCCACCAGGCGTTGACGACGTTGACGCCGAACCGTCCCCCACTGATCTCCTGGATGCCTTGGGCCTGTTTGGCCAGGATCGTCGGGTGGATGATGGACGGCTTGACCGCGGCGATGATCTCGATGGACTCGGTCAGCGCCGCCAGCGCGGCCGCCGCGCTCCAGGCGTCGAGCTGATCGAGGTCCTCCCCGAGCGGGTTCATGGTGTGCTGCGCGATGAGCGTCGAGTCGAAGCCGAGCCGTTCGGCCAGCAGGATCTGATCGCGGACCCTTGGCCAGGACGCGTCGACCGGATCCTCGGGATGGCCTAGCGCGGCCATCGTGCCGTGTACATTGGCCCACACCCCGAAACGTGGTCGAATATGAACCAGCTCACCGGTTTTGGCGTGGCTGCCGGGTCGTTGTGACATGACTTCACCGTGGCATATCGCGGCACGGTCCCCACCGCGGGCCCCGTGCCGATTCTCCCCGCGACCAGGCACTTCGCGCCACGCACCGGCTCCCGCGGTGTTGTTCGAATCAGGCAGATCGCTAATCTTCCCCGCCGCGGTCGACGTGCGTAGCTTTACGCCGTCCCCTGACCTGCGGCCACTGCAAGCCCGTACGGCGTGACTCCCTTTCGAACAGAGAGCTTTTCGTGATCGAGATCGAGAACCTGACCAAGAGGTTCGGCGACCGCACCGTGCTCGACGACATTTCACTGTCGGTCGGCAGCGGTGAAATTCTGGCGGTCGTCGGCCCCAGTGGTGCCGGAAAGAGCACATTGTCACGCTGCGTCAGCTTCCTGGAGCGCCCGACCAGCGGCACCGTCCGGGTGGACGGTAAGGACTTCACCAGGCTCGACGGTGCGGAACTGATCGCCGCGCGGCGCAGTGTGGGCGTCATCTTCCAGACCGCACCGCTGCTGCGCCGTCGGACCGTCGCCCAGAACGTCGCTCTGCCGCTGCAGTATCTGCATGCCACGGACACCTCGGTGACCAAGCGGGTCGGCGAACTCCTGGACCGGGTCGGTCTGAGCGACCGGCGCGAGTTCTACCCGAATCAGTTGTCCGGTGGCCAGAAGCAGCGCGTCGGGATCGCCCGGGCATTGGCCCTGGGCCCGTCCAATCTGCTCTCCGACGAGGCCACCTCCGGACTGGATCCGGCCACCACCAAGTCGATCCTCGGCCTGCTCGGCCATCTCCGTGACGAGTTCGGCCTGTCGATCATCCTGATCACCCACGAGATGGAGGTCGTCCGCGAGATCGCCGACTCCGTCGCCCGGATCGACAACGGCCGCATCATCGAGAGTGGTTCGGTCGAGGACATCATCCTGGACCCGAATTCCTCACTGGCCCATGAACTCCTTCCCGACCGGCCCGGCGTGCCGGTGCGCGGCGATGCCGATGTGTGGGAGGTCTCCTACGCGTCCCGCGATGTCCCGCTGGACTGGCTGACGTCGATCCAATCCGCACCCGGGTTGACCGGCGCGCAGGTCAACGTGCTCAGCGCCAGCGTCGAGGCCATCCGGGGCGTGGCGGTGGGGCGCGCAGTGCTCGCCATCTCCCCCGCCGCGCCGATCGGATTCGCCGACCACCTGCGCGACCGCGGACTGCACGTGCGTGCCGTCAGCGCAGCGACCGAAGAGGCCGCGGCGTGAATCTGCTCGCCGCCGAGGACTTCAGCACACCCTGGTCGCGGGTGCCCGAGCTGCTGCTGCCCGCCTACGGCCAGACCTGGGTTATGGTCGGCGTGACGATGGTGCTGGTGGTGCTCATCGGCACGCCGGCCGGGATCGTGCTGCACAACACCTCACCGTTGGGTCTGTTCCCCAACCCGCGAGTGTTCAACGTGCTCAACACGATCGTGAACATCGGCCGGTCCCTGCCGTTCCTCATCCTGATGGCAGCGATCATCCCGGTCACCCGGTTCATCGTGGGCACCACCATCGGCATCGCCGCGGCGATCGTCCCGATGACCGTCGCCGGGGTGCCGTTCTTCGCCCGCCTCGTCCAGAACGCGCTGCGCGAGGTCCGCTCCGACGTCGCCGATATGGGCCTGGTGTCCGGCGGCTCGCACGTCCAGGTCATCAGGTCGGTCCAGCTGTCCGAGGCGCTGCCGGCACTGGCCGGTGCGCTCACCGTCAACACCATCGCGATGATCGAATACTCGGCCATCGCCGGATCCATCGGTGCCGGCGGTGTCGGACACCTGGCAATCACGTACGGCTACAACCGCTTCGACGACAACATCATGATCGCCACGGTGATCGCGCTGATCCTCACCATCCAGTTGGTGCAGTTCACCGGCGACCGTGCCGTCAAAGCCCTCACCCGCTGACCCCGAACAGAAGGAATGACTGTGAGCAACAACCCCGGCGTCGAGATCGAGATCAAACAGCGCAAACGCTGGCCGTGGATCACGGCGGCCGCCGCCGTGGTCGTCGTGGCCGCCGGTGGTATCGCCTACAGCCAGGTGTCCAACCGGGACCAACCGTTCGGCACGGAACTTGAGGTGGCGACGTGGAGCACCGATATCGCCGCGGAGAACCTGCTGGCCTACATCAGCGAGAACGTGGCACCCGACCACGGCATCACCATCAAGCCGGTCCAGATCGACAACATCATCGAGATCAACCGCGCCGTCGACGCCGGCAACGTCGCAGGCAACTTCTTCCAGCATCAGCCGTTCCTGAATGACGCCGTCGCCGCCAACGGGTTCGAATTGACCCTGGCCGCACCAACGTTCACCTGGGATCAGGCCACCTACTCGGACAAGTACGACAGCTGGGACGAGGTGCCCGACGGCGCCGAGATCGCACTGCGCGACGACCCGGCGGGGCAGGCGATCGCGCTGCTCGACCTCGCCGAGGCGGGACAGATCACGCTCAAACCGGGCAAGACCGACCTCACGGGTGTACCGCAGCTGGGTGACATCGAGGCGAACCCCAAGAACTACAAGTTCGTCCAGGTGCCGATCGGTCAGCTCGCGCGCAGCCTCGCCGACGTCGATGCCGTCGTGGTGCACATCTCCGACGTGTACTCCTCCGGTCTCACCGAGCAGCAGATCCTTGACCGGCACCCCGCACCGGTCGGCAGCGAGGGCGGCCTGGTGGTCAGCAACAAGCACCTCGAGGATCCGAACGTACAGAAGCTGATCGCCACCTTCTCGGATCCCAAGATCGCCGAGTACCTGGAGAGCACCGACAACGCGCTGATCCGCGACACCCTGGGGCCGATCGGCGGCGACGCGGGCGAGGGCACCGGGCCGACCTCATGAGCAAACCGCCGCTGTACTACTCGGCGTTTGTGATGAACACCGCCTCCCATGTGCTGCACGGTCTGTGGCGGGCGCCGGAGGCGCAGAACCACAAGTTCAACTCGCTGCGGCACTGGACGTCGCTGGCCGCTCAGGTCGACAAGGCCGGCTACGACCTGCTGTTCTTCGCCGACGTCTTCGGACTGCGGGCGCCGTGGAACGGCAACTGGCGCAAGGCCGCCGAAGGCGGCATCCAGGTCCCCGTCAACGACCCGTCGGTGCTGGCCTCGGCATTGGCGGCGGCGACCGCGAATCTCGGCATCGTGTTCACCAGTTCGATCGTGCAGGACCACCCGTTCAACTTCGCCCGCCGGATGTCCTCACTGGACCACTACACCGACGGTCGGCTCGGGTGGAACATCGTGACGAGCTTCAACGCCAACATGTTCCGCAGTTTCGGGCACGAAGGCACCCTCGCCCACGACGAGCGATACGAGTGGGCCTACGAATACGTCGACGTCACCTACAAGCTGTGGGAGGGCTCCTGGGACGATGACGCGCTGGTGCAGGACAAGGACCGCGGGATCCACTCCGACCCGACCAAAATCCACAAGATCAACCACGTCGGGCCCCGATACCGGGTCGAGGGACCACATTTCACCTCCCCCTCACCGCAACGCACACCGGTGCTGTTCCAGGCCGGATCGTCACCCGCCGGTCAACTCTTCTCGGCCCGCAACGCCGAGGGGGTGTACATCAGCAGCCCGACACCGGCCGACGCGTACAAGCTGACCACCGAGACACGGGCGCTGGCGGTCGAAAACGGCCGCGACGCGGCCGATATCACCTTCGCCCAGGGGCTGTCCTTCGTCATCGGCGACACCCATGCCGAAGCGGTGCGACGCAACGACGAGCTCAAGCGTTACCTCGATCTGGAGGGCATCGCACTTCACGCGCTCGGTGACGCCGGGATCGACGCCGGCAGCCTGCCGCTGGACACTCCCATCAGCCAACTCGGTGAGTTCACCGGCATCAAGAGCTTCATCCGTTGGGCGGCCGAGGTTTCCGGCAACAACGAGCCCACCATCCGCGATATGGCCTGGGTCCTGGAGGGCGCCAACCGCGTCGTCGGCACCCCGAAAGAGATCGCCGATCAGCTCGAGGAGTGGCGCGACGCCGGCGTTGACGGCATCAACGTCTACCACGCCACCGTCCCACAATCCTTCCAAGAGGTCGCCGACCGCCTGTTCCCGACGTTACGGGAGCGCGGCCTGATCGCAGGCGAGAAGTCCGGCACGCTGCGCCAGAAGCTGCTCGGTCGCGGCGATCACCTGCCGGCCAGCCATCCGGCGGCCCGGTACCGCGGCGCATTCACCGACAACTCGCTGGCCGACGAGGAGCCCGAACGCCTGGGCAATACCGCCTGAGTCACCGTCGTGGCGCGAACCGGACGTGCGGGTACCCGTCTTCGGCGGTGATCGTGCACGGCACACCGTAAACCGAGCGCACCAGCGCTTCGGTGAGCACCTGCTCAGGGGTGCCCGCCGCCACAACGGTGCCGCCGGACAACACCACGATCCGGTCACAGAACATCGCGGCCAGATTCAGGTCGTGCAGCGCCACCACGGCGGTGACGTCGAGGCGACGGACCAGCGCCAGAATCTCCAACTGGTGGGCGATGTCGAGATGATTGGTCGGTTCGTCCAGCAGCAGGTGATCGGGGTCCTGGGCCAGCGCCCGGGCGATCTGCACCCGCTGGCGCTCCCCACCCGAGAGCGTGTGCCAATGCCGCTCGGTCATCGACGTCAGCCCGGTGGCGGCCAGCGCCGCCGCCACCACGGCGTCGCCGTCACCGTCCCCGCCGATCATCGAGGTGTGCGGAGTCCGCCCCAGCCGCACCACATCACGCACGGTGATGTGCAGTTCGGTATCGGAGTGCTGGGCCACCATCGCCACCCGCCGCGCCACCGCCCGCCGCGGCATGGCGGCCAGCGGTGCGCCGTCGAGTGCCACCCTGCCCGCACTCGGGCGGTCCACACCGGCGAGCAGCCGCAGCAGCGACGACTTCCCGGACCCGTTGGGCCCCAACAGCCCGACGGTGCTTCCGACCTCGGGTTGCATCGTCACGCCGCCGAGCACCAGCCGGCCCGATCGTGTCCAGCTGACCTGCTCCGCCCGTAGCGTCACGCCGCCGACCCCCTGCGCCGCAACAGGATCAGCGCGAACGCCGGCACGCCGAGCAGCGCCGTCACCACTCCGGTCGGCAGCTCCTGGGGAGCGAACACGGTGCGGGCCAAGGTGTCCACCCACACCATGAAGACGGCTCCGAGGATCGCCACCGACGGCAACAGGCGCAGGTGCCCCGGTCCGACGAGGAATCGCGCGGCGTGCGGTAACACCAGCCCGACAAAGCCGATGGCGCCCGCCGCACTGACCAGTGCCGCGGTGATCACCGCGGTGACCACCAGCAGCACCGCGCGGGCCTGACGCACCGACACCCCCAGCGCGGCGGCGGCATCGTCGCCGAAGGCGAAGGCGTCCATGGCCCGTGCATAGGCCAGACAGCACACCAACCCGGCGCCGACCACGGTCGCGCAGACCGCGACGTCGCTCCAGGACACCCCTGCCAACGAGCCGAGCAACCAGAACAACACACCGCGGGTCTGTTCGGCATCGGCCGAGGACAGCACGATGAACGAGGTCAGCGCCGAGAACAGCTGGGTGGCCGCCACCCCGGCCAGCACCACCCGGTCGGTGCCGCCACCGGCGGCGTAGGCCAGGGCCAGCACCACCGCAAAGGCCAGCACCGCACCGAGGAACGCCCCGCCGGACAGTGTCAGCGTCCCCGCCCCGACACCGAGCACCGCGATCAGCACTGCGCCCGTCGAGGCGCCCGAGGACACCCCCAGCACGAACGGATCGGCCAACGGGTTGCGCAGCAGGGACTGCAGGATCGCCCCGCACAGCGCCAGGCCGGCCCCGCACAGCGCGGCCAGCAGCACCCGCGGCAGGCGTAGTTGCCAGACGATGCCGTCCTGGATGCGCGTCGCCCCCGACGGTCCCGCACCGAGATGCTCGGCCACGATGCCGTAGACGTCGCGCACCGACAACGCGGCGGGCCCGATCGTGATCGCCACCGCCGCCGAGATGACGAGCAGCACCAGGCCGGACAGCCAGAGGGCCAGCAGTGACGGGGTGCGCATCCTCAGCGAGTGAGGCCGAATTCGCGCAGGCCGTCGGCCACCTTCTCGGCGCCGTCGACGGTACGGATCGACGGGTTCAGATCGGCCCCGTTGACCACCACGTAGCGCTTCTGTTGGACGGCCGTCATCCGCGATGTCACCGCATTGCTCTCCAGGAACTCGATCTTGGTGTCCAAACTGTCCCCGTCGATGGTGCGGCGGCTCAGGTCGGCGAGCACCAGCACGTCCGGGTCGCGGTCGGCGACCACCTCCCAGCTGACCTGCGGCCATTCCTCGGTGGTGTCGACGAAGATGTTGCGGGCCCCGACGGTGTCGGTGATCACCCCGGGTGATCCGCAGCAGCCGCCGAAGTACGGGGCGCGCAGGTCGGAGAACCAGTACGCCAGATCGGCGTCGGCGCTGACCCGGCTGGTCTGTATCCGCTGCTCCAGATCCGCGATCAGTTGCTCACCGCGGTCCGAAACATCAAAAATCCGTGCCAGATCCCGGATCTCGGTGTAGATGGCGGCCATGGTGAACGGTTCGGTGCGGGCACCGTCGGCGTTGACCGACACCTTGCCCACGCAGTCGCTGGGCGCCAGATAGGTTGGCACCCCCAGTGATTCGAGCTGGCCACGGTCGGCAACCCCGCCGGGACCCGGCGTCCCGGCGAAGGAGGCCGTCACAAAATCCGGCTCGGCACCGAGCACGGTCTCCAGCGACGGCTGGTTCTCCGCGAGCCGGGGTACCCCGGAGTTGGCCTCGGCGAGATTCTCCCGGATCGGGTCTGTCCAGGTCGCGGTGCCGACCATCCGATCGGCCAGCCCGAGTGACAGCAGGATTTCGGTGGATCCCTGGTTCAGGGACACGGCGCGCTGCGGCGGCGCGTCGACGACGACCTCGCGCCCGCAGTTCTGCACGGTGATCGGAAAGCCCGGTGCGGCAGCATCATCGGTCACGGCGGCGTTCTGTCCGCAGCCCGCCAGCACGACGGTCGCGGCCAGCGCGAGGACGATCCGGCCCCTCATCGGGTCCCCCCGAACCCTGCCGCGATCTTCTCGATGGCGTCGACCTGGCGGATACCGGGATCGAGTTCGGATCCGGTGAGCACCACGTAGCGCTGCTGCTGGACCGCGGTCATGTTGCGGGTCAACGGATCCGACTCCAGGAAGGCTTTTTTGCTGTCCAGCGCGTCACCGTCGATGCGTTTACGGCTGAGGTCGGCCAGCACCAGCACATCGGGATCGCGGTCGGCGACGACCTCCCAACTGACCTCGGGCCAGTCCTCACGGGCGTCGGCGAACACGTTCGTGGCGCCGACCTCAGTGGCGTACAAGCCGGGTGCCGAGCAGCATCCGGCCATGTACGGCGTCCGAAGCCCGGAGAACCAGAACGCCACGGTGGCGTCCTGCTGTGGGACGTCCCGGGCGTCGGCGAGCCGCTGCCGCAACTCGGCGACCAGTTCCTCGCCGCGCTGCTGGACATCGAAAATCTGTGCCAGTTCGGTGATCTCGCGGAACAGCGTGTCCATCCTCAACGGCGCGGTGCGGGTCACCGTCTCACCGTCGACGTCGGCGTCGACGCAGACCGACGGCGACTGGTAGGTCGCAATGCCGAGTTCGGCCAACCGGGCCCGTTCACCGACCACGGCAGGGGTAAAGGTGTGGGCGCTGGCCGAGGTGATCAGATCCGGTTCGGTGTCCAGGACGGTCTCCAGCCCCGGATCGTTGTCGGCCAGTCGTGGCACCCGCTCGTTGTCGGCGGCCAACTCGGGCAGCACCGGATCGAACCATGTCGAGGTGCCGACCATCCGGTCGGCCAGCCCCAGTGACAGCAGGATCTCCGTCGACGCCTGGTACAACGACACGGCGCGTTGCGGAGCCTGCTCGAAGGTGACCTGGACACCGCAGTTGTCCAAGGTGAGTGGATAGTTGGTACGGCCGGGGGTTTCCGCAACGGAGGGCGAGGCTTCGGGCGCCTCAGTCGAGGAGCACGCGGTAAGCACCACCAGCGCAGACATCAGAATGGGCAGGACACTCACGACGTGACTTCCTTCGGTGCAGGGCTCGACCGCGGAGCCGCCAACGATGCGCCGGCGACAGGCATTCGGACTCGAGGCGTGGCCTCTTACCGCTGCGCGTCAGCTCCGGATTCACACCGGATTCCCCTGCCGTCGGTCCGTAGCACCCTACCGCGGGTGCCGCCACATCGGATAAAGGGTGGGTCCGTCGGGCACGGTGACCTCGCCGGTCACCTCGAAACCGAAACGCTCGTAGTAGCCGATGTTGTCCGGGTTGCTGGACTCCAGATACGCGGGGGCGTACTCGGCGTCGCAGCGGTCCAGCCGCGAGCGCATCAGTGCGTGACCGAAGCCACCGCCGCGCACCTGCGGGTCACTGCCGATCACCGCCAAATACCAGTGCGGTTGGGCCGGATGGCACCGCTTCATCAGATCCGACACCGTCATCCCCCTGCGCACCGCGGCGCCGAACGTCATCAGCATCGAGGGTGCGGCGCGCAACTCCTCGGCGGTGGTGTGGCGCCATTGTCCGGGCGGGTCCCAGAGGGCGGCGGCCGTGATACCCGATCCGTTGGTGGCCACCTCCACCCCACCCCGGGTCAGGTGATGATGGCGCGTCAGCGCGGCGAAAAGCTTGTGCAGTTTACGGTGCCGCGCCTGCGGGTCGGGCAGCATCCACGACATCACCGGGTCGTCGGCGAAGGCGCGGCCCAGCACCTGGGACAGTGTGGTGATGTCGGCCCGCGTCGCGGGTCGCACGTCGGCAGCGGTCATGGGTGTCTATTTCAGCCCTGGGTGATGTAGGCCTGCAAGTGCTCCCGGCTGGATTCCAGTTCCTGCATGCGGGTCTTGACCACATCGCCGATGCTGACGATTCCGGCGAGCTTGCCGTCCTGCAGTACCGGGATGTGCCGCACGCGGTGGTGTGTCATCGCCGCGCTGAGGCTGTCGACCGAGTCCTCGGGCGAGCAGAACAGCAGGTGGGTGGTCATGATCTCGCTGACGGGCCGGGTCAGCAGATCGGCACCCAGGTCGTGCAACCGGTGCACGACATCGCGCTCGGACACGATTCCGACCGGACCTTCGTGGCCGACGACGACCATCGCACCGATATTGCGGTTGACCAGACCGGTCAGCAGGTCGGCGACCGATGTCTCCGGACTGATCGTCTCCACCGCCGCCCCCTTGGCCTTCAGCACGTCGGCGATTCGCATGGCACCCTCCCCAAAGATGTGACCTCGAACACATTCCAGGCTACGTCGATGCGGCGCCCGATCGCGCCATTGCAACGAACTGAATCGGACGGAAGCGGTATATCTGAACGATGATCGAGGTCACCCTGCTCGGCACCGGCAGCCCCATCCCCGACCCGGATCGGGCCGGACCGTCGACTCTGGTTCGCGCGGGCGGGCAGGCGCTGCTGGTGGACTGCGGACGTGGGGTGCTACAGCGACTGGCGGCGGCCGGGTCGGGCGCCGGCGCGCTCAGCGCCCTGTTGCTCACCCATCTGCACAGTGACCACATCGCCGACCTCGGGGATGTCCTGATCACCCGGTGGGTCAGCACCTTCACCCCAGATCCGGTGCCCCTGCCGATCATCGGACCGCCGGGCACCGCCGAGGTGGTGGCCGCGACGCTGGCCGCCTTCGCGCACGACATCGGCTATCGGATCGCCCACCATGCCGATCTCACCGGTCCGCCACAGGTCGAGGTGCACGAAGTCACCGAGGGTGTGGTGTGGGATGCCGACGGTGTGCGGGTGCTGACCGCGCCGACCGATCACCGTCCGGTGGCCCCGACCGTGGGCTTCCGGGTCGAACACGCCGGCGCGTCGGTGGTGCTGGCCGGCGACACCGTGCCGTGCGCGTCCCTCGATACGCTGGCCGGTGGCGCAGGAGCGTTGGTGCACACCGTGATTCGCAAGGATCTGATCGACGCCCTACCGCTACAGCGGATCCGCGATATCTGTGACTACCACTCCACGGTCGAACAGGCGGCCGAGACCGCCGCCCGCGCGGGGGTGGGCATCCTGATCCTGACCCATTACGTGCCCGCCATGGCGCCCGGCACCGAAGATCAGTGGCGGGCGCTGGCCGCCGCGCGGTTCGACCGGCAGATCGAACTCGGCGACGACCTGCACCGGGTCCAGGTGCACCCGGGCGTGTGCGTCAAGCCAGCCGGGTGATCTCCACAACCACATCGAGATCGGTCGAGTCCTCACCCGAGTAGATGCCCTTGAGCGGTGTCACGTCCGCATAGTCGCGGCCCACGCCGACGGTGATGTACTGCTCGTTGATCTCGGTGTCGTTGGTGGGGTCGTAGTTCCACCAGCCACCGGTCCAGGCCTGTACCCAGGCGTGACTCTGCCCGTCGATGGTGTCACCGATGGCGGCCTTACGCTTGGGATGCAGGTAACCGGACACGTAGCGGCCCGGAATGCCCATGCTGCGCAACAGGATCAGCGTGAGGTGCGCGAAGTCCTGGCAGACGCCCTTGCCCTCGCGCAGCGCATCCAGGCCCGATGAGTGCACCCCGGTGGTGCCGGGCACGTAGTCGAGTTCACTGTGCACCCAGTTGGCGGCCGCGACCACGGCATCCTGCGGTTCGTGATCCCGGGCGATCCGCTGACCGACACGGTGGATGCGCTTGCTCGCCGGTGTGTAGTCGGTCGGGCTGAGCAGCTCGTCGAACCGGTCGATGACCGCCTCGGCGTGCAGATCCTCCCAGGTCACCGTCTCCTCGGGCATCTCACCGATCTCGGTCTCCACCACCGAGGATGACGTGACCTCCAGCTCGGTGTGCGGAGCGTGCAGATCGAAGGAGGTCACCGCCGTGCCCCAGTAGTCGACGTAACGGTGTGACCTGGTGGCCGGGACCGTCTCGACCCGGTTGAGGATCACGTTCTGCCGGGAATCCGATCGTGGCGTCAGCCGCGCCTCGTTGAACGACGCGGTGACCGGAGACTTGTAGGCGTACCCGGTCGCGTGGACCACCCGCATACGCCACATCTAGATCTCCCCTTCCTCGATGACGACCGCACCATGTTTGCCCGCGTCGGTCCAGGCCACCCACGGTGCGGAGTGAAAGTACTGCATTGCCAACGCCTCACTGACGTCGGCACACGTCTTCTGCAGACCTGCCAGCGTCTCGGCCAGCGACTCCAGCAACACGCCGGGCGGCAGGAACTCCAGCTCGCTGCGCGCGCGGCCGAGCAGGCGTTGCGCTTCGGCCGTCGAACCGACCCTGTTGTGCCTGCCGTTGAGCAGCTCGTCGAGACTGTGCTCGGCCAGCCGCAACGAGTAGAACACCGACCGCGGGAAAAGCCGGTCCAGCAACAGGAATTCGACCACGCGACGCGCGTCGAGCACACCACGGTAGGTGCGCAGGTAGGTGTCGTGTGCGCCGGCCGAGCGCAACACCGTCACCCACGCCGGCGAGGAGGCACTGTCCCCGACCCGGGACAGCAGCAGGCGCACCGTCATGTCGACGCGTTCGATCGCCCGGCCCAGCACCATGAACCGGTAGCCGTCATCACGCGACAATGTCGAGTCCGCCAGCCCGGCGAACATGGCCGCGCGTCCCTCGACATAGCCCAGGAACTCGTGCGGCCCAAGCCTTCTGGCGGCGCGCTCGCGTTCGGCCAGGGCGTTGTAGGTGGTGTTGAGGCACTCCCACATCTCGGTCGAGGTCACCTCGCGGGCGCCGCGGGCGTTCTCCCGGGCTGCCGAGATGGAGTCGACGATCGAGCAGCCGCCCTGGGTGTCGCGGCTGAACGCCACCAGGTCGGTCAGCGACCAGACGTCGAGTGCCTTGTCGGGGGGCTCGATACCGAGAGCCTGCAACAGCACCCGGGAGGTGTGGTCGGGGTCGACGCTGGAGTCCTCCAGCAGCTGGTGCACCGCGACGTCGAGGATGCGGGCGGTGTCATCGGCGCGTTCGACATAGCGGCCGATCCAATACAGCGATTCGGCGTTGCGTGCGAGCATCAGTGCTCTCCCCGTTGCTGTTGCTGCTGATTCTGTTGCTGTTGGTTCTGCTGCTGCGAGTTCGACTCGGCGCGCTCTGCCTTGCTGGTGCGCGCGGCCCGGCCGGGTTTGGGCGGCGGCGCCTTCACCAGCTCGGCGGCGGCCAGTTCGCGGTCGGCCGCCGAGGTCCGCGAGGCCAGCACCCAGGTGTCCTTCGAGCCGCCGCCCTGGCTGGAGTTCACCACCAGCGAGCCCTCCGGCAGCGCGACGCGGGTCAGCCCGCCGGGCAGCACCCACACATCATCACCGTCGTTGACGGCGAACGGCCGCAGGTCGACGTGCCGCGGTGCCAGCTTGTCGCCGATCTTGGTCGGCACCGTGGACAGCTGCACCACGGGCTGGGCGATCCATCCGCGCGGATCGGCGCGGATCTTCTTGGAGATGGTGGCGAGCTCCTTGGGCGAGGCGTCCGGGCCGAACACGATGCCGTAGCCGCCGGAGCCCTCCACCGGCTTGATCACCAGTTCGTCGACGCGGTCGAGCACCTCCTCTCGCTCGTCGTCGAGCCAGCAGCGGAAGGTGTCGACGTTGGCCAGCAGCGGCTTCTCGCCGAGGTAGTACTCGATGATGGTCGGCACATAGGTGTAGACCAGCTTGTCGTCGCCGACCCCGTTGCCGACGGCGCTGGAGATCACCACGTTGCCGGCGCGGGCGGCGTTGAGCACCCCGGCCACCCCGAGCACCGAGTCGGGCTTGAACTGCATCGGGTCCAGGAAGTCGTCGTCGATGCGGCGGTAGATGACGTCGACCTGGCGTTCGCCCTCGGTGGTGCGCATGTAGACGGTGTTGTCGCGGCAGAACAGGTCGCGGCCCTCGACGAGTTCGACACCCATCTGCCGGGCCAGCAGCGAGTGCTCGAAGTAGGCCGAGTTGTACACACCCGGGGTGAGCACCACCACGGTCGGATCGGCCTCGTTGGAGGCGGCGGCCTTGCGCAGTGCCCGCAGCAGGTGCGAGGAGTAGTCGCCGACCGCCCGGACCCGGTGGCTGGCGAACAGGTTCGGGAATACCCGCGCCATGGTGCGGCGGTTCTCCATGACGTAGGACACCCCGGACGGGGAACGCAGGTTGTCCTCCAGCACCCGGAAGGTGCCCTGCGCGTCGCGAACCAGGTCGATACCGGCGACGTGGATGCGGACTCCGTTGGGCGGCACGATGCCGACCGCCTCGCGGTGGAAGTGCTCACAGGAGGTGATGAGGCGGCGCGGGATGACCCCGTCCCGCAGGATCTCCTGCTCTCCGTAGATGTCGTCGAGGTAGAGCTCCAGGGCACGCACCCGCTGGGCGATACCGCGCTCCAGGCGCGACCACTCGGCCGCGGAGATCACCCGCGGGACCAGGTCCAGCGGGAAGGGCCGTTCCTGGCCGGATAGCGAGAAGGTGATGCCCTGGTCGATGAAGGCGCGGCCCAGCGCATCGGTGCGTGCCTCCAACTCGGAGGCATCCGATGGCGACAGTTCAGCGAAGATTCCCTTGTAGGGCGTCCGCACGTTGCCTTCACCGTCGAACATCTCATCGAACGCCGCGCCGTAACTACCGACCTTGTTGTAGCCGTCGAAGATTCCCACGTGGCGTTTCTGCGCTCGCGAGTTGGAACGTGGCGTGCGTACGGTCTCGTTCGGCAGGGTTCGTAGGCTCACCCGTCACATGCTGCCGCAAGTCAGGCATTTCGGCAGGCCAGTCCGGACGCTTTTGGGGGAATGGCACACCCGCTGGTAGCCTGAACAACCGCTGCCCAGCCGCGACCGCTGCGCCGGGCACCCGAGACTTAACTCTGTTCGAAACCGACGGTTGAAAAGGAACTACACGCGTGGCCAACATCAAGTCGCAGGAAAAGCGCATCAAGACCAACGAGCGCGCCCGACTGCGCAACCAGTCGGTCAAGTCGTCGCTGCGTACGGCTGTCCGCGGGCTCCGCGAGGCCATCGAGGCCGGCGACAAGGACAAGGCCGGCGACCTGCTGGTCTCGACCAACCGCCAGCTCGACAAGGCCGCCAGCAAGGGCGTCATCCACAAGAACCAGGCGGCCAACAAGAAGTCCGCGCTGGCGCTGGCCGTCAACAAGCTCTGACACTTCTTCACCGACCCGCGCGTCGACGCCCAGAGCGTCACGCGCGGGTTTTGTGTACCCGGATGTCTGGTCGGCAGCTGAATTGACGCTCACGCGTCGGCAGCCAGCTCGGCGACCTTGCGCACCGCCGACTCCAGGGCATAGTCCGCATCGGCGGCGGCACCCTTGACATCGGCGTTGAGCGCGGCGACGACCCGGATGGCCTCGGCCACCCGATCCCGGGACCACCGGCGCGACTGTTTCTGTGCCTTCTGGATGCGCCACGGCGGCATGCCGAGCTCACCGGCCAGCCGATAGGGGTCGCCCTGCACCGGGCCGACCCGGGCGATGGTGTGCACGGCCTCGGCCAGCGCGTCGGCCAGCACCACATGCGGTTCGCCGGCGTGCATGGCCCAGCGCAGCGCCTCCGCAGCGCCGGAGACGTCGCCGGTCACGGCCTTGTCGGCGATCTCGAAGCCCTTCACGTCGGCCTTGCCGCTGTGATACTGCCGCACCGCAGCGACGTCGACCGGGCCGTCGGTATCGGCCACCAGCTGTGAGCACACCGCGGCGAGTTCGCGGATATCGGAGCCGACGGCATCCAGGATCGCGGTGACGGTGGCATCGTCGACCTTGGTCTTCAGGGTCCGGAATTCCCGGCGCACGAAGTCGGCACGCTCGGCGGGCTTGCTGATCTTGGCGCACGGATGCACCTCGGCACCAAGCTTTTTGAGCTGATCCGCCATCGCCTTGGCGCGCCCACCCCCGGAATGCACGACCACCAGCAGGGTGCCCGGTGGCAGGTCTGCGGCTGCACTGACGATCAGCGCCACCGCATCCTTGCCCGCCTCCCCCGCGGACTCCAGCACCACCACGCGCTCATCGGCGAACAGCGACGGGCTCAGCAGTTCGGCCAGCTCGCTGGTGCTCACCTCGCCGGCACGCAGCCGGTCCACCGGGACATCGGCGGTGCCCGCCTTCTTGCGGGCCGCACGCAGCACATCGGCCACGGCGCGCTCGACGAGCAGTTCCTCGTCGCCGAGAACCAGATGCAGACCTTCGCTCACGACTAGATCGTGTCACGCCAACCCGACAACGCCCGACACGGTCCATGCCAGCAGGCAGCACAGCCCGGCGACACTGGCATAGCGGCCCCATCGCCACCGCCAGGTGCCGACGACCGCGATGGTGAGGACCGTGACGAGCGCCATCCCGGCCACCCCGGAGGGCACCGTCACCGCGGCACCCGGTACCGCCGCGATCCGGCGTGCGACAGCGAGCAGCCACCACAGCTGCGGCCCGGTGAACCGAATCAGCAGTTCCGCGCCCGTCGACCAGCTCACCGACAGCGCCGCGGCGACGGTTCCGATCACAGTGATCGGCGGGATCACCGCGGCCACAAGCAGATTGGCGAGCACCGCGAAGACGCTGAAGCTCCCCGAGATCCCGGCAATCAGGGGTGCGGTGACCGCCTGGGCGGCCCCGGCAATCGCGACCGCGTCGGCCAGCGGTTTGGGCCAGCCGCGGCCCACCAACCGCTGCGACCACACCGGCGCGATCAACACCAGCGCCGCGGTCGCCACCACCGACAGCGCGAATCCGGCATCGACGGCGAGCTGCGGGGCGAACACCATCAGCGCGATCACCGTCGAACACAACACCGGGATCGCCTGACGGCGCCGATGCGACACCACCGCGAACAAGCCGATCGCACCCATCACGGCGGCCCGCAGCACACTGGCCGACGGTTCGACGACGATGACAAAACAGATGAGGACGCCCAGGGCGAGCGCTGCTGCCACCCGCGGGCCCACCAGTGCCGCCGACAACAAGGCCGCGCCGCACACGATGGTGACGTTGGCCCCGGACACCGCCGTCAGATGGGTCAGCCCCGATGTCTTGAAATCCGCCGCCGTGGTCGGTGGGACCGCGGAGGTGTCGCCGAGCACGAGCGCGGGCAGCATCGCGGCCTGATCGGCCGGCAGCACCTGGCGTGCGGCCGTGGCGAACTCGCCCCGGATGCGCCCGGCCAGCCGGCGGACCACGGGTGCCTCCCCCAGATCCGGTGTCCCGGTCGCGGTGATGACCGCGACGGTCAGATCGGCGCGCTGTGGTCGACCGATGCGGGCACGGAAGCTCGCCGGGCGCCCCACGCCCACCCCGGTGAATTCCACCACCGGCGCGAACACCACGACCATGCCCCGCAGCGGGACACCATCGATATCGCGCAGACCGGCACGGAACACCATTCGACCCTGTCCCAGCGAGCGCGGCGACTCCGTCGGGGCGAGCGTCACGACGGCCGTTGCCCCGAACCGGTCCGCGACCGGGTGCCTGCGGACATCGTCAGCGCGGAGTGCGACCGAGATCCCGAATGCCGTCCCCAAGACCGCGACCGCCACCACCATGGCAGGCCCGGCGCGCACCGGGCTCCATCGGGCCAGTGCCGCCGTCACGGCCACCGCCGCCGACACCAGTGCGATCAGCACGGCAGCGGGTGACACGATGCCCACCGCAGTCACCGCCCAGGCCGTCACGGCGGCCGGTACCAGGCGGATGTCGAGGGGGCGTTCCTCGGGGTTCACACATGGACCAGTCCGCGGAGTTTGTCCAGCCGCGCCGGACCGATACCGTCGACCTCGCCCAATTGGTCGACGCTGCCGAACGATCCGTTGGCCTCCCGCCACGACACGATGGCGGCGGCGGTAACCGGTCCGACCCCGGGCAGCGAATCGAGCTGCTCGGCCGTCGCGGTGTTCAGGTTGACCGACCCGGTACCCGCCGGCTCGGCGGCCGGGCCGGCCTGCGGCGCAGGGGTGGCGGTATCACCGGAACGGACCGAGCTGCCGATCGGCGACGGGCTGCCCGGCGGCGCGGCGACACCGACGATGATCTGCTCGCCATCGGCCACCCGCCGGGCCATGTTGAGCCCCATCAGGTCCGCACCCGCCAGGGCACCGCCGGCACCCTCGACGGCGTCCGCGATCCGGTCACCGGCCGTCAGGATGACCAGGCCCGGTTTGTGCACCAGGCCGACCACACTGACCACGACCGGGCCATCCGGTGGGGCCGGCGCCGATGATTCGGCCGTCGAAACCATCTGCACCGGAGGAAGATTGGCGGCGACCACCGGCCGGTCGGGGCTGCGTACGACGGTGAACACCGTCACCAGCACGGCGACCACCCCGACGGCGAGCAGGGCCAACACACCCGCCCGACCGGGATCGGCGCGCAGCGCCGCCAACCGCTCACCCATGGTGCGCGGCCCGGACCCGTCGGGCAGCCAGCGCGCCAACGCCGTATCCGATTCGTCTTCGACTTCGTCGGGATCGGGTGCCGTCTCCCGCCCTACGCGCCGTGCCAGCCGCTGCGCCGGCGATTCGCTGTCCATGCGCCCGACGGTAGGCAGGTGTACCGACTCGACGACCCGGTCAGCGGGTCAGAACACCCCGCTTGTGGATGAATTCGACTTTGTGGACAACTATCCGTGCGACGCGAGCACCGCGATCTGCGCACCCGCCGGTCCGTCGGCCAGCAGGTAGGTGACCGCCACCTGCACCAGCTCGGCGCCGCCGACCTCGTATCGCACGAAGGCGCCACGGTACAGCGCCGAGGACGCGTTCAATTCGGTGACCTCGGCGCTCAGCAACGCAGTGGAGCGATAGCGCTGCGTGCGCAGCCCGTCGACCCGGCCCTGGATGACCGCGGCAACCTGCTCGGCGGTCGTCAGCGCGACGACCCCATCATCGGTGGTGATGGTGAGCGGCACCGCCGGGCGGTTTCAAGGGGTCGAAGCAACAGTGGGTCAGGACGACCGCGGGGCCGCTGCCACCGACCGCGACGTTCAGTTCGATGCCGTCTGCACCGACCTGTGTCGAGTAGACGAATCCGTCGATGGTCTTGGCGCTCATGGGGTCTCCTTCATGTGGTCGGGATGTCCGGAGAAGATTCCGGCAGGTAGCTGCTGCGAGGACTGCGGCGCGGCATGCAGCGACGGCAGCAGGATGTTGTCGACGAGTGACTCCAGGTAGGACTCGCCGGTATCGAGTCCGTTCAACCGTCGCAGCAGCAGGGCCGCACCGGCGACCTCCTCGAAGGGGAAAGGGTGTACCTCATGCGGCAGTTCGCCACGGCGGACGGCGGCGGCGATGACGTCGGCGGGCAACCGCGCCCCGGTGGGGCCGACCGTCCGTTCGATCTCGTCGCACAGATCGGGGTCTTCCAACCCGGCCTGCAACAGCACCAGCGCGGTCTGCCCATCGGGGGACGCCATGGTGGTGATCAGCCGTCGACACAGCGCCAGCAGGTCCCCGCGCAGACTTCCGGTGTCGATTCGGTCGGGTCCGTCACGGCGGGCGGGCACAGCCTTCAGCGCGGCGGTCACCATCTCACGCTTGGTCTTCCAGCGCCGGTACAGCGTCGCCTTGGATGCTCCGGCGCGGCGCGCCACCTCCTCGAAGGTGAGCGCGTCATAGCCGACCTCGGCCAGCAAGGCATACGCGCTGCCGAGGATGTGGGCCTCCCGCGCGTCGTCACGCGGGCGGCCACCGCGGCGGTCCATGTTTAAATACGGCACGTTTCGTATCTTAACTGCGATCAGCAGACCTGCCAAACGGTCACACCGGTGAACACCCTGCGAATAGTGTTCACGCATGGCTGACCCAACCCCCGTCGCTTCGCTCGCCCCCGCGCCCCTTCGCATCATCCAGTGGACCACCGGCAACATCGGCAGACGGTCGCTGCACGCCATCATCGGCCGCGACGACATGGAACTCGTCGGCGTCTTTGCCCACGGCGCGGACAAGGTCGGTGTCGATGCCGCCGACCTGTCCGGTTGGCCCCACCCGACCGGGATCACGGCCACCGATGACATCGAAGCGCTGATCGCCCTGAAACCGGACGCCTGCTGTTACAACCCGTTGTGGCCCAGCGTCGACGAACTCGTCGCGCTACTGGAGTCGGGGATCAACGTCTGCTCCAGCGCGGCCTGGATCACCGGCGGCAAGCAGACACCGGAAGATCTCGACCGCATCCGAAAGGCCTGCGTCACCGGCAGTTCCACCATCTTCGGCAGCGGGGCCCATCCGGGTATTACGAACATGGTCGGCATGGTGCTGTCGGGTTCCTGCGAACGGGTGGACGAGATCCGGATCACCGAATCGGTGGACTGCTCCACGTACGAATCCGCCGGAACCCAGACCGCGATGGGATTCTCGCAGGACCCCGACACCCCGGGCCTGGCCGAGAGTGTGCGTCGCGAAAGCGAGGTGTTCGCCGAATCGGCGGCGATGATGGCCGATGCCATCGGCGCCACCCTGGACCGGATGACCTTCGACGTCACGTTCACGCCCGCGACCGGCGACACCGACCTGGGATTCATGCAGATTCCGAAGGGCACTGTGGGCGGGGTGTACGGGTATCACCGCGGCTGGGTGGGCGAGCGCAACGTCGTCAGCGTCGGATTCAACTGGACCATGGGCGATCACGTGCAACCGCCGAAACCCCTTGAGCACGGCCATGTCATCCAGGTGTTCGGGTTACCCAATATGCGAACCGTGCTGCATTGCCTGCCGCCCAAGGACTGGACCGAACCGGGTTTCATGGGCCTCGGCATGATCTACACCGCGCTGCCGGTCACCAATGCCGTACCGGCCGTTGTCGCCGCGGCACCGGGCATCGCCACCCTCAAGGATCTGCCGCCGGTCACCGGCCGGTTCAGTCCGCGAGGCTGATACACGCCCCGACCGCGCCGGCGCCGACGTGTACGGCCAGCACCGCACCCATATCGGTGACGGTGAGCGATTCCAACTGCGGCAGCCGCGCCGTCAGCGCGGCACCAAGTTCGGCCGCTGCATCATGATTGTCGACGTGGTGGACGCTGATCGACGCCGGCCGCTCGCCCACCACTGCGGCGATCGAATCTACCATGGCGGCATGGGCTTTCGACACGGTACGGACGCGCTGAGCGAGCACCAGCCGGCCGTCGACGTCGAGATGCAGCAGCGGTTTGAGCGCCAGCGCGGTGCCCAACCAGGACGCGCCCTTACCGATCCGGCCGCTGCGCCGCAGGTTGTCCAGCCGGTGCACGACGATGAACACCTGGCCACGCGGGATCGCGGCGCGGGCGGCCGCCTCCACGGCGTCGAGTTCGGCACCGTCGGCGGCTGCACGGGCCGCGGCCTGCGCGACAAACCCCACCCCCATCGCCGCCGAGCGCGAATTGACCACCCGGACAGCCGAACCGAACTCCCGGGCCGCCGCGGCTGCGGTCGAGTAGGTGCTCGACAGCGCCGCGGACAGGTGCACCGCGACCACACCGTCACCGTCGCTGTCGACCAGCGCCTCCCGGTAGGCCGCAGCCAGATCGGCGGGTGACGCCCCCGAGGTGGTCACCTGCCCCCGCTCATGGATGTCATAGGGGATCTCGTCTACGCCGTCACACAGATCCACACCGTCGACAAGCACGTGCAACGGCACCTGCCGGATGGACCATCGATTCAGATCATCGAGGCTCAGTCGCGCCGACGAATCGGTCACCACCTGAACCGTCATGGCAGGAGGCGGCTTTCCGGCTCGTAGGCGCCGGCCTCGGCCAGCCCCTTGAGCATCAGTTCGGCGACGGCGGCATGCGCCTGGAAGTTCCAGTGGATTCCGTCCGGGTTGCCCTGGCCGGCCATCACATACTCGCCGACCGCGGCCTTCAGATCGACCACCGGCACCCGGTGCTCGCCGGCCCACCCGGTGATGGCCTCGACGGTGGCCTCGCGCCAGCGGTGCGAGTTCCCGTAGGTCTCGGCGATGTGCACCGACGGGACGGTGGCCACCACGGGTATTCCGGGTCGGTTGAAATCGATTGCCGCCCTGGTCTGTTCGAGGTACTCCACGCTCAGGTGCGGGGGCAGCGCCGGCCGCGCGATCGGCGACAGCCGGGGCTGCAACCAGCCGTAGCCGTCGCGCGCCCAGCGGCGCAGGAACGGTGGGCGCACATAGCGGATCAACTCACGCAACGCCGTCGGCAGCGGCGAGGGCAACGAATCCATGCCGCAGGTGGCGAAGATGACCGCGCCCGCCCGCGGCAGCGCCGCCCACGATCGTGGGTCCTGGGTGGCCGCCCACCAGACATCGCGACAGGTCCAGCCGATGCGGCCGATCAGTTCGACATCCCAGCCGAGTTGTGCAGCAACGATATTGGGCCAGATCCGCGGATCGTCGGCGGGCAGGCCGCCGGTCGGGCCGTAGTAGGACAGCGAGTCGCAGAAGACGAGCAGCGTCTTGCGCCCCTCAGAGGACATCGTTGGCCACCTGCGCCGAGGCATTCCAGACGTCCAGGCGCCACTTGACGGCCTCGTTGACGATATGGCCGGACAGCTGCGCCCAGCTGGCGTTGCCCATCCCGCCGAGCACCGGCCAATTGTCCACCGGCAGATCCAGCAGCGCGCCAGTGAGCGCGGCGATCAGTCCGCCGTGGGCCACCAGCACCACAGGACGGTCGAAACTATCGACACCCCAATCTGTTTCGGACGCAAGCAGCTCCTCGACCAGCGGTACGCTGCGGGCGGCGACGTCGACTCGACTCTCCCCGCCGTGCGGTGCCCAGCGCGCGTCATCGCGCCATGCCAGCCGGGCGCCGGGGGCCTGGGCGTCCACGTCGATATGGGTCAGGCCCTGCCAATCCCCCAGATGCGTCTCACGGAGCCGCTGATCGACCCGCACCGGCACCCCCGAACGCTCACCGAGCGCGGTGGCGGTGTCCAGTGCCCGGCGTAGATCCGAGGACACAATGGCCACCGGCTGCCGTTTGGCCAGCACCTCGGCCGCGGCCGCCGCCTGATCGCGGCCCAGGTCGGTCAGATCGGTGTCCAGCTGGCCCTGCATCCGGCTGCCGGCATTCCATTCGGTCTGCCCGTGGCGCAACAGGACGAGGCGACGCACGGTCACGCTGGACCCTCCAACTCGACGGGCACCGTCGGGCAGTCACGCCAGAGCCGTTCCAGCGCATAGAACTCGCGTTCCTCGGTGTGCTGGATGTGCACCACGATGTCCACATAGTCCAGCAGGGTCCAGCGCCCCTCCCGGGTGCCCTCGCGACGGGCCGGCTTGTGCCCGGCCTCGCGCATCTTGTCCTCGATCTCATCCACGATCGCGTTGACCTGCCGCTCGTTGGACGCCGAGGCGATCACGAAGCAGTCCGTGATGACCAGCTGTTCGGACACGTCGATGACGACCACGTCATCGGCGAGTTTGTCGGCGGCCGCATGGGCCGCCACGGTGGCCATCTGGACTGCTTCTGTCGTTGCCGTCACGACCGGGCCTCCTGGGCGGTTGAGGTGTACAGATTGCGCTTGGACACGTATTGGACGACGCCGTCGGGCACCAGGTACCAGATGGGCCGCGACTGCTGTGCGCGCAGCCGGCAGTCACTCGACGAGATGGCCAGCGCGGGGACCTCGACGAGGGTCAGCGCATCGGGGGGCAGTTCCTTCATGGCTTCGGCGATGTGTTCGCCGTCCAGTTCGTAGCCGGGCCGGCTCACCCCGACGAAGCGGGCCAGGGAGAACAGCTCCTCCCAGTTCTGCCAGGACAGGATCGAGGCCAGCGCGTCGGCGCCGGTGATGAAGTGCAGGTCCGCGTCGGGGTGCTGGGCGGCCAGGTCGCGCAGGGTGTCCTTGGTGTAGGTGGCGCCACCGCGGTCGATGTCGACGCGGCTGACCGAGAACCGTGGGTTGGCCGCGGTCGCGATGACCGTCATCAGATAGCGGTCCTCGGCGGCGGTGACGTGCCGGTCGCGCTTCTGCCAGGGCTGCCCGGTGGGGACGAAGATCACCTCGTCGAGGTCGAACTGGTCGGCGACCTCGCTGGCCGCCACCAGGTGACCGTGATGTACGGGGTCGAACGTCCCACCCATCACTCCCAACCTGCGCCGTGTAGCCACGAACAGGCAGCTTACGGCAGCGACCGGTGACGCTCAGACGGGCAGCAGCGCGTCGATCACCGAGGCCAGCTGTTTGGCCGACCGGCACTCGTGCATCGGGATCAGGTCCACATACCGCGGCACCGCCGAGTCGCCGCTGCCCCACAGATGCCGGGGCTCGGGATTGAGCCAGTGTGCGTGCCGGCTGGCGTTGACCATCCGGGTCAACAGGTCGGTCTCGGGGTTGCGGTAGTTGTTACGCCCGTCGCCCAGGATCAGCAATGACGACCGCGGCGACAGCACGTTGGGGAAGTTCTGGGTGAACGAGACGAAGGCGTGCCCGTAATCGGAGTGCCCGTCGCGGGTGTAGACGCCGGCCTCCCGGGTGATGCGCTGCACCGCGACGGCCAGGTCGGCCTCCGGCCCGAACATATCGGTGACCTCGTCGGTGGTGTCGATGAAGGCGAACACCCGCACCCGGGAGAACTGCTGGCGCAGCGCGGACACCAGCATCAGGGTGAAGTGGCTGAATCCGGCCACCGAACCGGACACATCACAGAGCACCACGAGCTCCGGGCGTGCCGGATGCGGCTTCTTGAGCACCACATCGATGGGCACCCCGCCGGTCGACATCGATTTGCGCAACGTCTTGCGCAGGTCGATCTCACCGTTGCGGGCCCGGCGCCGCCGCGCGGCCAGCCGGGTCGCCAGGGTGCGGGCCAGCGGTTGGACGGTCTTGCGCATCTGGCGCAGCTGATCACCGGAGGCGCGAAGGAACTCGACGTTCTCGGCCAGCTGCGGCACCCCGTACATCTGGACGTGCTCACGGCCCAACTGCTCGGCGGTGCGCCGCTTGGTCTCCGCCTCCACCATCCGGCGCAGCTGCGAGATGCGCTGGGCCGCCATGGCTTTGGCGATCTCCTCCTGGGTCGGGGTGGGTTCCTCGCCGTACGGGGCGAGCAGTCCGGCCAGTAGTCGGCCCTCCAACTCGTCGAGCGCCATCGCCTTGAGCGCCTGATACGACGAGTACGACGGCCCGCGGCTGGAGTTGTATCGCCCGTACGCCTCGACGATGCGGGCGATCATGGCCGCCAGCCGGTCGTCGAAGTTCTCCAACTCGGCTTCCGAGCCCAGCATGTCGATCAGTGCGTTGCGCATCGCCTCGACATCCGCGGGTGGCATGGCCTGCGGTTCACCCGGTGTGCGTTTGTCGTCCGCCTCGTCGTCGATGACGGTCCGGTCCCCCAGCGCCACCGGCCACCACAGGTCGAACATGGCGTCATAGGTCTCGCGGTGATCCGGGCGCCGCAGCACCGCGCACGCCAGGCCCTCCTTGAGCGCTGAACGGTCGCCAAGTCCGAGCACGTTCATCACCCGGCCGGCGTCGACGGTCTCCGACGGACCCACCGCGATGCCGACCCCGCGCAGCGCCTCGACGAATTCCACCAGGTGTCCGGGGATTCCGTGCGGGGCCAGCGGTTGCGGCGGGCGGGTGCGTCGGGACATCAGTTCAGCCTCAGCTCTCCCGCCGCCTTCTTCTGGTCGGACTGATGCTTGAGCACCACACCCAGCGTCGCTGCGATCAGCTCGTCATCGATGGTGTCCATGCCCAGCGCCAGCACCGTGCGGCCCCAGTCGATGGTCTCGGCGACCGACGGCAGCTTCTTGAGCTGCATCCCGCGCAGCACCCCGATGATGCGCACCAGTTCGGCGGCAATGGTGTCGGGCAGCTCCGGAACCCGCGACAGCAGGATGCGGCGTTCCAGTTCGGCGTCCGGGAAGTCGATGTGCAGGAACAGGCAGCGCCGCTTGAGCGCCTCGGACAGTTCCCGGGTGGCGTTGGAGGTCAGCACCACGAACGGGGCGCGTTGCGCCTTGATGGTGCCCAGTTCCGGCACCGTCACCGCGAAATCGGAGAGCACTTCCAGCAGCAGGCCCTCGATCTCGATATCGGCCTTGTCGGTCTCGTCGATCAACAGCACCGTCGGGTCGGTGCGCCGGATCGCGGTCAGCAGCGGACGGCTGAGCAGGAACTCCTCGCTGAACACGTCATCGCGGGTCTGATCCCAGTCTTCGGCGGCGGCGCCGCCATTTCGGCCTGTGCCCGACTGGATCCGCAGGATCTGCTTGGCGTGGTTCCACTCGTAGAGCGCCCGCGATTCGTCGACGCCCTCGTAGCACTGCAACCGGACCAGTTCGCTGCCGGTGGTCTGCGCGACGGCGCGGGCAAGTTCGGTCTTGCCGACACCGGCGGGTCCCTCGACCAGCAGCGGCTTACCGAGCCGGTCGGCCAGGAAAACGGCCGTGGCGGTGGCCTTGTCGGGCAGGTAACCGGTTTCGGCGAGCCGTTTGGCGACATCGTCGATATCGGCGAACAGCGGAGCCGGGCGGGCGGGAAGACTCACATGCACTCTTTTCGCAAAGGTGTCAGGCCGGCCGGGTCTGGCCGTCACCCCACACGATCCATTTGGTCGAGGTCAGTTCGGGCAGCCCCATCGGGCCGCGGGCGTGCAGTTTCTGGGTGGAGATGCCGATCTCGGCGCCGAACCCGAACTGCTCACCGTCGGTGAATGCGGTGGAGGCGTTGACCATCACCGCGGCGGCGTCCACCTGGCCGGTGAACCGTTGTGCGGCAGCCAGTTCGGTGGTGACGATGGCCTCGGTGTGGCCGGTGCCGTATTCATTGACGTGACTGATGGCGCCGTCGACTCCATCGACGATCTGCACCGCGATGTCCATCGACAGGAATTCCGCGCGCAGTTCTTCCTCGCTGGGGTCCAGATGCACCGTCACACCGGCGTCCTGCAGCGCGGTCACCAGTCGCGGCAGCGCGGTATCGGCGACGGCGCGGTCGACCAGCAGGGTCTCGGCGGCATTGCAGACGCTGGGCCGACGGGTCTTGGCGTTCAACAGGATCCGCTCGGCCACATCCAGATCGGCTGCGGCGTGCACGAATACGTGACAGTTGCCGACGCCCGTCTCGATGGTCGGCACCGTCGCGTCGCGCACCACGGCGTCGATCAGGCCGGCCCCGCCGCGCGGGATCACCACGTCGACCAGACCGCGGGCCTGGATCAGGTGGGTGACGCTGGCCCGGTCCTCGCTGGGCAGCAGCTGCACCGCGTCGGCGGGCACCCCCTCGGCGACCAGCGCCTCACGCAGGGCCCGCACCAACGCTGCGTTGGAACGGGCCGCCGACGAGCTGCCCCGCAGCAGTACCGCGTTACCGGACTTCAGCGTCAGACCGAAGGCGTCGACGGTGACGTTGGGCCGGCCCTCGTAGACGATGCCGACCACACCGAGCGGCACCCGCTGCTGGCGCAGCTGCAGGCCGTTGGGCAGGGTCGATCCGCGCAGCACCTCACCGATCGGGTCGGGCAGCCCGGCGACCTGACGCAGGCCGGCGGCGATCCCGTCTACCCGCTGCGGGTTCAGCGCGAGGCGGTCCAGCATGGCCTCGGCGGTGCCGGCTGCCCGGGCCGCCTCGAGATCCTCGGCATTGGCAGCCAGGATCTCGTGGACCTGGGCCAGCACGGTGTCGGCGGCGGCGTGCAGCACCCGGTTCTTCTCGGCGGTGCTCATGGTGGCCAGCGCGCGGGACGCGGTACGGGCGGCGGCCGCCGCCTCGTGCACCTGCCGTCGCAAATCAAGCACGGGAACGCTCATTGAGCCAGCGTATCGGGCATCCGCCGATCCGGAACGGTCGGGGTTACGGTAGGGCTGTGGCACGGGTATGTGTGGTGGGCAGCGTGAACATGGACATCGTCTTCACCGTCGATACGCTGCCCGGCCCGGGCGCCACCGTGCTGGCGTCCTCGCTGGCGCATTCTCCCGGCGGTAAGGGCGGCAATCAGGCCATCGCGTCGGCCCGCGCCGGAGCCGACACCACCATGATCGCCGCGGTCGGCGAGGACGACGCCGGCGCGTCATTGGTGGCGCACCTCGCGCGCAACGGTGTCGACGTCGCCGGGGTCACCCGGCTGCCGATGCCCAGCGGCACCGCAGGCATCGTCGTCGATGCAGAGGCCGAGAACGTGATCGTTGTCGCGCCGGGCGCCAACGCCCACCTGTTCGTCGATACCCTGCCCGCCGCCGATGTGCTGTTGCTGCAGCTGGAGATTCCGCTGCCCACTGCGTTGGCGGCAGCCCGGATCGCCCGTGCCGCCGGCACGCTGGTGATGCTCAATGCGTCCCCGCTGTCCGCCGATACCGAGCTGTCCGAGCTCGCCGAGGTCACCGACGTCGTGATCGTCAACGAGACCGAAGCACGGCTGTGGCGCTGGCCGGTGGCCGATGTGGTGACCACCCTGGGTGCTCGCGGCGCCCGGCACGGCGAGGTTACGGTGCCCGCCCCGAGCGTGGAGCCGGTGGATACCACCGGTGCCGGTGACGTGTTCGCCGGGGTGCTGGCCGCCGGCTGGCTGGCCGGCCCCGAGCGGGCGCTGCGCCGGGCCTGCGCCGCGGGTGCGTTGGCCACCCTGGTCCCCGGAGCCGGGGACTGCGCGCCGACCGCCGAGGCGATCGACGACGTCTTGAACTGAAAGATCAACAGTTGTCGTTATAGTCACCCACCATGACGGCACGACCGCCCGACGGCGACTGGCTCGGCACCCCGTTCCTGAAGTTCGAGCGCGACGGTCCGTTCGCGGTGGTGACGCTGGACCGGCCGCAGGCGCGCAACGCGATGACCCCGGCCATGTACTTCGGGATCCGCTATGCGGTCAGCCATGTCGAGACCGACCCCGACCTGGCCGGCCTGCTGATCACCGGCACCGGCGACGTGTTCGCGCCCGGCGGCGATCTGGGCGGCGGCGACGGTTCCGACGACTGGATGAAGTGGGGTGCGGCGCTGTCGATGGACGTCACCCCGTTCGAGACGCTGCGCCAGTCGGTCAAACCGGTGGTGTCGGCGGTCAACGGCCTGGCCCAGGGCGGTGGCCTGCAGATCGCGCTGTGCAGCGATATGGCGGTGGTCAGCGACCGCGCCACGTTCCGGGTTCCGGAGCTGTTCCGCGGCATCGCCGATACCTACTACAGCCAGATGCTGGCCCGGCTGATCGGCCCGGTCCGCACCCGGGATCTGATGTTCACCGGCCGGGTGCTCACCGCGGCCGAGGCGTTGGACTGGGGCATGGTGTCGCGGGTGGTTCCCCACGACGAGCTGATCACCGAGTCGAAAGAGGTGCTGGCCCAGGTGTGCCGGACCGCGCCCGGTGCGCGGTCGGTGGTCAAGTCCAGCCTGGACAACTATCTCGGCCTGTTCGACCGCATCGGCATGAAGGCCAGCTACAGCGGGCCCGAGGCGCGGCAGGGTTTCGTCGCGTTCAAGGAGCGCCGCTCGCCGGACTGGGTGCACCCGGACCTGCGTACCGAGGGCCGGCTATGACACCCCGGCCAGCGCCCCGACGCGGTTGCCCATCATCAATGGGATGACGTCGGTGGCGATCGGCAGATCCAGCGAGACGTCCTCGATCCGGATGACGCCATACGCGGTGCCGTTGGCGAATGACGTTGCCGAATCCGTGATTTGGAGTACCAGGTCGTCACCCGGATTGAGCGTGTAGGCCAGCGCCTCCATATCGACGCTCACGGTGTGCCGGCCGCCGTCGAGTCGGACCGGGATGGGTGAGGCGATGTTACCGACCACCAGATTGGTGTTGCGGTCCACGATCTGCGCGAAGACGTGCCTGCTGGTGCCCAGGCCGGAATAGCTGAACGTCAGCTTCGGCGTACCGACGATATAGGTGGTGTCCACCGGATCGGGAACGGGCACGTTCACAGCTTGTCGGGCCGGTGCCGCCAAGGTCAGCCCGAGTGGGAAGGTCCACTTGTTCTGCGGGCCCGACCCGCCCAGCAGCGGCGCGATGATCAGATGACCACCGCCACCGGAGACGACGAGCGGGTCCGGATCGTTGAATCCCGGATCGATCGGCAGGTCGTCGGTGGCATACCAGTTGCCCAGCTGATCAACCCAGGTGAACTTCGGGCCGTCGACCGGCGGCGGTGTCCCGACGGTCTTGTTCTTGACGTAGGTGTCGAGCCAGTTCATCGTCTCGCTGACCAGGAAGGCGCTCTGATCATCGGCGTCACCGGGGTTCAGACAGTCGCCGTGGCCGCCGCAGTACCAGATCATCTTCACCGGCACGCCGTCGGCGATCGCGGCGGCGTTGAGCATCGCCTGCTGCAGCGGGAACAGGGTGTCGACGGTGCCCTGCATGAACAGTGTTGGCGCCGTGATGTTCCCGACGACGGTGGACGGGCTGTTGCGTTGCAGGAAGTCCTGCTGCCCGCCGGTGAGGAACCCGGTGATCGCGCCGGTGATGATGCCGGCGTAGATCTCCGGGTCCAGCCGGGACTCCTGCACCACGAGCGCCAACAGCAGCAGCGACGCCCAGGACGTCTTGAAACTGTTCTGCGGGTACAGCGCACCGGTCAGCGAGTTCCAGGCGATCCCCGGCACGATCGCGTCGATGCGGGTGTCGATCCCCGCCGAGGACAGCTGGATACCGCCGCCGTAGGAACCGCCGACCATACCCACCAACGGATTGGTCCGGCCGGTGGTGCCGGGATCGAAAGCCGTGCCGGCCTGCTGGGACACCCAGGAGATGATGGCCGAGACATCGCGGGCCTCGAACAGTTCCGAATCCAGGTGCATCCGGCCGCCCGAGGCGAATTCGCCGCGCGGATCCCAGGTCACCACGTTGTACTCGGGACGCAATGTCGCCAGCCCGGGCACCAGGCCCAGCACGGTCGTCAGCTGGGTGGGATCGGTGTAGCCGCGGGTCGCCAGGCTGGGCCCGTTCAGGATGGTCGGGGCGGTCTGTCCGGCGGTCAGGCCGATCTTCGGGAAGTAGTTGACGCTGATGCGGGTGCCGTCGAAGGAGGTGATGTCGGTGGTGAAGGCGATCGGGTCGCCGCCGAGGTACTGGTCCATCACAATCCGGATATCGGTGCGCTGTGCAGTACCGATGATCGGGGTCAGCAAGGTTCCCACGATCGGAACCTGGTGCAGGCGAACGACGATCGGTGCGACGAAGTACTTGAGGATGGGGATGGTCTCAAGGAACTGTACGAATCCGGACTTCTGCATGGTGAGCACCCGGAACTGGTCGTAGCCCCACGGCTGGAACTGCGTCGAGTTGGGTAGGAAGGTGAAGCTGCCGGTGGCATTGTCGAAGGTGACCTTGCCGCCGGTCGCGGGCTTGCCGATCACCGCATACGAGTTCTTGGGATCGGTGGCGCCGTTGGTTGCGGTGATGACGCCGTCGACAACGCCGACGGTCGGTGCGTAGCCTCCCGCCGATTCGGCCGCGAGGTCGCGGCGACTCGCGGTGGGCAGCGCCGGCGGGGTCGGCAACTGCAGCGGCGCATCCTGACCGTCGGCGGGCCCTGCGGTGTCGACCGGGTCGACGACCGCGTTGAGCCGGACAGGCTCGGGGTCGTCGATCCGGTCGATCACCGGATCCTGTTGCCGGACCGCCGTTTCCGCGTCGGCCTCAGCATCGGCTTGCTCATCGTCGCGCTCACGCGCCGTGACGGCGCGCACTGAGAGCCTGGTGGCCCCGGCGGCGGCATCGTCGTCCTCGTTCTCGGGCTCCGAGTCACGGGAGCTCTTCGGAACCGCCGACTGCCGGTCACCGTCGTCATCGGGCGCGGTGCCCTCAGGACCCGATGTGGCCGCACTCCCGGCACCGGTCGAGGAGCCCTCCGACGAGGATGACGAGGAGCTCGGTGCGCCGGTGTCCTCGTCCGCCCAGGCCGCTCCTGCGCCGGCGAACACCGCGACCCCGACACCCAGCGCGACCGCGAGGCCGCCCACCCGACCGACGAATCTGGCAGCGCCCATCATCGACTCCTGACACACCCGTAAATTCCGATAGGCTCCGAAGCTACTCGCCCATCGGGACGGGCGCGGTCAGTTCTCCGGGATGTCGCGTTCGATGGCCTCCAACCAGATCCGCGCCGACATATCCGACGGTGCGCGCCAGTCGCCGCGCGGGGACAACGACCCACCCGAGGACACCTTCGGACCGTTGGGCAGCGCGGACCGCTTGAACTGGGAGAACGAGTAGAACCGCTGCGCAAACACCGTCAGCCAGCGCCGAATCTCGCCCAACGGGTACTGCGGCCGCTTGTCCAGCGGATAGCCCAGCGGCCAGTGACCGCGCTCGGCATCATGCCAGGCATGCCAGGCCAGGAAGGCGACCTTGGCCGGGCCGAATCCGTGCCGAAGCACCTGGAACAACGAGAAGTCCTGCAGCGCATAGGGACCCACCTTGGCCTCGCTGCTCTGTACCTGCTTCCCGTCGGCCGACGGGACGAGTTCCGGGGTGATCTCGGTGTCCAGCACCGACTGCAACACCTCGTCCACCTCGTCGGTGAACTGGCCCGACGAGATGACCCACCGGATCAGGTGCTGGATCAGGGTTTTCGGCACCCCGCCGTTGACGTTGTAATGCGACATCTGGTCGCCGACACCGTAGGTGGACCAGCCCAGCGCCAACTCCGACAGATCCCCGGTCCCGAGCACGATGCCGCCGTGCTGGTTGGCCAGCCGGAACAGATAGTCGGTGCGTAGGCCGGCCTGGACGTTCTCGAAGGTGACGTCGTAGACCTTCTCACCGCGACCGAAGGGATGGTCCATCTCGGTGAGCATCAACTCGGCGGTCTGCCGGATGTCGATCTCGCTGAACGTCACACCCAGGGCCTTGCTCAACGCCATGGCGTTGCCCTTGGTGTGGTCGCTGGTCGCGAAACCCGGCAGGGTGTAGGCGAGGATATCGCTGCGTGGACGGCCCTCCCGGTCCATCGCGCGGGCCGCGACGATCAGCGCATGGGTGGAGTCCAGGCCGCCGGACACCCCGATGACCACCTTCGGATAGTTCAGCGCGCGCAGCCGCTGTTCCAGGCCGGATACCTGGATGTTGTACGCCTCATAACAATCCTGTTGCAGCCGAGCGGGATCCGAGGGAACGAACGGAAACCGCTCGACCCGTCGGAGCAGTCCGATGTCGCCGGACGGCGGATCGACGGTGAACTCGACGCGGCGGAAGTCCTGACCGCCGCGCTCACGCGCTTCATGTTGTGCATTGTCGTCGAAACTACCCATCCGCAACCGCTCGGCACGCAGCAGCGATACGTCCACATCGGCGGTGCTGCGCCGCTCCCCTTTCGGGAAACGTTCCGACTCGGCGAGCAGGGCACCGTTCTCGTAGATCATCGTCTGGCCGTCCCAGGCCAGGTCGGTCGTCGACTCACCCTCCCCCGCCGCCGCATACACGTAGGCGGCCAGGCAGCGTGCCGACGCCGACCGGGCCAGCAGCTTGCGATCGTCGGCGCGGCCGATGGTGATGGGGCTACCCGACAGGTTGGCCAGCACCGTGGCCCCGGCCAGTGCCGCGTGCGCACTCGGCGGCACCGGCACCCACATGTCCTCACAGATCTCGACGTGCAGCACAAAATCGGGTCGGTCGGTGGCCTCGAACAGCAGGTCGGGACCGAACGGTACGTCGTGACCGTCGAGCCGAATCGTCCCGCTCTGCCCGTCACCGGAGGCGAGCTGACGTTTCTCGTAGAACTCGCGATAGGTCGGCAGATACGACTTGGGCACCACACCGAGCACGGCACCGCGATGGATCACCACGGCGGTGTTGTAGACGCGATTGCGGTAGCGCAGCGGCGCGCCCACCACCAACACCGGC
The DNA here is from genome assembly GCF_053345865.1 of Mycobacterium sp. C31M. Lineage (NCBI taxonomy): Bacteria > Bacillati > Actinomycetota > Actinomycetes > Mycobacteriales > Mycobacteriaceae > Mycobacterium > Mycobacterium sp. C31M. Next base: position 219,639 of record NZ_JBKFAX010000007.1, read on the forward strand.
AGCAGATCCACCGACGCCGCCACCACCGTGGCCAGCGCCTCCTCGACGGCGTCGAGCAGGGTGTCCTGCAGCAGGATGTCCTCGATCGAGTACCCGGACAACGTCAGTTCCGGGAACACCGCCAGCGCGACACCGTCGTCATGCAATTCCCTGACCATCTGCAACACCGATTCGGCGTTCGCAGCGGGGTCTGCCAGCGTCGTGTGGTGCGTGCAGGCGGCGACCCGCACGAATCCATGGCTGTAGGCCGAGTAGAAGTCCACCCGGCCATTCTGGCATCACACCCCGTGGCGCCAGGTCTCGATTGCCTGGCCCAGTCCGTCGGCCAGCACCGGCAGTTGCGGGACGAGCACCGCGCAGCTGACGAATTGCAGGCCCCTCGCGGTGTCCATCAGCTGCTGCACCTCGGGGTCGGTGCGGCGCAGCCCGAAGGCGACGGCGGCCTCGTCGTACTCGGCGACGGACGACGGCCCCATCATCGCCAGATCCCATTCCACCGGACCTGCGCAGACATCCTCGAAATCGGCGAACTTGATTCCGGACCTGGTGCGAATGACATTGTGCGACGGACCATCTCCCTGCACCGGTTGTACGCCGACATGCGGGTACCGCGCGGCGAAGGCGTCCCGGTCACCCAGCACCGGCCACAGCGCCGCGAATTGCGCGCGGGCCCGCTCGATATCGCCGGCGCTCAACAGTTCCGAGGGTTCCAACGCCACGAACATGTCCGGCGCCGCCTCGGTGAAGGGCACCAGGAACGGCAGCTCCCCCGGGTACCCGGCCATCCCGGCGTGCAGTTCGGCGCTCTTGCCGATGGCGACACCCGAATAGGGTTGATGATCATCGGCCACATCGGCGAGCTCCCAGAATGTCATCGGGAAACCCTCGTGGCGCACCGGTGTGCGCGGGACCAGCGGGCTCGGTGGCACCACCGGGACATCCTGGGCGTCCAGCCACGCGACCACATCAAGCTCGCGTTGCTGGCGGACGTGCTGTCGCGCGGGGGTGTAACCCGGAGGCAGCACCACCGGGATGCGGGCCACCACCGGTGCCGGTTCCAGGTGTACGACGACCGAGAACACATCGTGCAGGATCGTCGCGTTATCGACGGTCAGACCCAGTGCCCGACCCGCGTCGAGCGCAGCGTGTGCGGCCCGCGCCGCCCGGTCGGCCAGTTGATCAGGGGAAAGCCACGCCGCCGATCGGGTCGATCTATCAGGCATGAGCTCCACCCTGCCACGAGCCGCCTATCCTCGTTTTCATGGAAGCCCCGGAACTGGTCGCGACCCTGGCCGGGCGCCGCGTCGCGGTGGTGACCGGGGCCGGGATATCCACCGATTCCGGCATCCCGGATTACCGCGGTCCGGATTCCCCACCGAGCAATCCGATGACGATCGCCCAGTTCCGCTCCGATCCGGTGTTCCGGCAGCGCTACTGGGCGCGCAACCACGTGGGTTGGCGGCACATGGACGACACCGTGCCCAACGCCGGGCACCGGGCGTTGGCCCAGCTCGAACACGACGGTGTGCTCACCGGGGTGATCACCCAGAATGTCGACCTGCTGCACACCAAGGCGGGCAGCCGCACGGTGATCGATCTGCACGGCACCTACCGGCAGGTGGTGTGTCTGAACTGCGGCCAGACCATGACCCGGGAGTGGTTGGCCGACGAGCTCGAAGCCCTCAACCCCGGATTCGCCGAACGGGCCGAGCAGGTCGGCGGGATCGCGGTGGCCCCGGATGCCGACGCCGTCATCACCGACACCTCCAGTTTCCGATATCTGGACTGCCCACGGTGCGGCGGCATGCTCAAACCCGATATCGTCTATTTCGGTGAGAGTGTGCCCAAGGAGCGTGTCGGACAAGCCTTCTCGTTGGTCGACGCCGCCGACGCGCTGTTGGTCGCGGGCTCGTCGCTGACGGTCTTCTCCGGCTACCGGTTCGTCCGGCACGCCGCTGCGGCCGGTATGCCGATCGCGATCATCAATCGCGGGCCCACCCGCGGTGACGCACTGGCCACGGTGAAGGTCGACGGCGGCTGTTCGGAACTACTGACACTGTTGGCCGGCGAGCTGCCCGTGGCGATCTCGGCACGCTAGAACGTGCAGGGCAGTGCGCGGATCGCGTGAATGAAATTGCCTGCCACATAGGACGGTTCACCGGCCTGGATATCGGGAATCTGACGAAGTAGTTCGCTGAAGATCGCCCGCAACTGCGCCCGCGCCACATGCGCGCCGAGGCAGAAATGCCGACCGCCGCCACCGAATCCGACATGCGGATTGGGGTGCCGCCCCAGGTCGAGCCGGTGCGGCGTGTCGAAGACAGTGCTGTCCCAGTTGGCCGACGAGTAGAACATCACCACCTTGTCACCGGTGGTGATCTGCTGCCCGCAGAGCTCATAATCCGATGCCGCGGTGCGCCGGAAGGTCATCACCGGGGAGGCCCAGCGGACGAACTCTTCCACCGCCGTACCGATCCGATCGTCGAAATCGGCCTGAAGCCAAGCACGTTGGGCCGAGTCCTCGGTCAGTGCCAGCAGCGCGTGGCTGGTCGTCTGGCGTGTGGTGTCATTGCCGGCCACCGCCAACAGCACAAAGAAAGCCGCCACCTCGGGATCGGTCAACCGGGAGCCCTCGACCTCGGCCTGCACCAGCGCGCTGAACAGGTCGTCGCCCGGGTTCTCGCGACGCTCGGCGGCCAACGCCAGTGCCACCTGGTGTAGGTACATCTGGTTGGTGACCAATACCTCCAACGGATTCCGTCCGTCGAGATACACCGGGTCACCCCAGGAGACCAGCGCATCGGCGGCGGCAGCCACCTGGTGACGTTCGGATTCGGGGATGCCGACCATGTCCGACAGCGTCCGGATGGGCAGCTCCTTGGCACACAGGTCGACAAAATCCGCCCCACTGCCCGCCGCCCGCAGCTCGGCGACGATATCGGCGGCATTGGCCTTGATGGAATCCTCGATACGGCGCACCTGCCGCGGCGTGAACGCCGAGTGCACCACTTTGCGGATCAGGGTGTGCCGGGGCGGATCCATGGCCAGGAACGACTGCGAGGCCTCCAGCAACTCCTGCGGGACGTTCTCGAACAAGACCCCCTGCCCGGACAGGAAGACCTCGCTGTTGCGACTGACCTCGACGACATCGGCATGCCGGGTGACCGCCCAGTAGCCACGATCCGTCGCATCCGGCATCAACGAGTCCTCGACCGGCGGGTGCCAGCTCACCGGACGCTCGGCTCGCAACTGGGCGAACGAGGTTTCACGGTCAGCCGCGGTGGTGGCCCAGAACGCCCGCGACGACAGATCGATGGGGTCGTAGGCGCGGTCCAGCGGTGTGATCGGTGACACAGTCATGCGTTTGACAATAAGCCTAGACAGCCTGTCTAGGCAAGGTGCGACATGGCCCGATACGCTGGACCCATGGCATCGGTGACTCGGACGACCCGCAAGCCGCAGGTGAACCGTCGCGAACGCCGCGAACAGATCGAACGACAGCTGCTCGACGCGACCGACCGCCTGATGGCCGACGGCGCCAGTTTCACCGAGCTCAGTGTGGACCGGCTGTCCACCGAGGCCGGTATCTCGCGGGCGAGCTTCTACATCTACTTCGAGGACAAGGGCGATCTGCTGCGGCGGCTGGCCCGGCAGGTCTTCGGGGACCTGACCGATGACGCCGCGCAGTGGTGGACGGTGGCCAGCCGTCGCAACCCTGCCGACATCCACGCCGCGATGACGCGCCTGATCGCCAGCTACCGCCATCATCAACCGGTGCTGATCGCTTTGAACGAAATGGCCGCCTATGACGACCAGGTCGGCGAGACCTATTCCGAACTGCTGACCGGTATCGCCGCCCAGTTCACCGAGGTGATCGAGGCCGGCCAGGCCGACGGGTCGATCCGCTCCGGGCTGCTGGCCGGGCCAACCGCCAGCAGTCTGGTCTGGATGGTGGAACGGGTCTGCCAGCAGAATCTGCCCACCCAGCCGGCGAGTTATGACACCGAACTGGCCGCCGCGCTGACCGAGATCATCCGGGGTGCTCTGTATTTGGAGGGGTGAACCAGTTGGAGGGCTAGAACCGCTCCGGGTGCCAGTACACATCCTCCGGACTGCCGGACACGGCATGATCGACCGCTTGGCGGCCCTGCATGTAGCCGTAGTCCTGGTTCGAGGATTCGTAGCGCCAGCCGCCGAACCGACCGCGGCTGTAGATACCCTGTGCGAGAAGATGATCGTCGGCCTCGCGCAGCAGCTCGTCACGCCCCAGGGTGGGCACCGGATAGCCGAGCTCCAGCGTTGTGACGAACCGGCTGACCACCTGATCCGGGTCCGCGCCGAGCCGGTGCAGCGACGCCACCACACCGGCCACCGCGTCCGGTGCCGAGACCGCCGAGTCGGCGAAAATCGGTACCTCGCAGAGGATGTTCCACCGTCCCGGGCCGGCGTTGGCCGCATCGTAATTGCTCAACATGGTGGCCCGATACCAGGGCACCGAGTCGTGCGGGCAGTACACCCACGTCTTGTCCGCCAGTGACGGCGGCGGCTCACCCCGGTATCCGATTCCGACGGCATGCAGGCGGCTGGCTTGCAACGAACCCGTCCGGTCGGACCAGCCGACCCAGTCGAGTGTGGTCGTCACCGGCGCGGTGGTGATGCAGTACTGGTAGGACACCGTGCTGCCGTCGTCGAGGGTGGCGGTGCGGGCCGACGCGTCCAGCGCCAACACTGTCGTGTTGAGCCGCACCGAATCCGGCGCCATCAGGCGATCGTGCACGCCCCGCCACAGCGCACCGGTTCCACCCACCGGATAAGGGAATGTCGACGCGGGTGCGGTCATCGTCCCGGCGAGTGCCAGCACCGGCACGTTACGGGCGTCGCTACCGCTACGCAGCGAGGTCCACTCGTCGTCGATCTGATCGAGCGGCAACGTCCACATCTTGCGGTTGTATGGCTCGAAGAATTCGTCGTAGAGCCGTTGCCCGAAGTTGTTGCGGTAGTAGTCGGCGAGGTGGCGCACCGGCGCATCGGGGCTCAGGTCGGCCGGGATCTCGTCGAGTTGCTGCTGCACCGGGGTCGGCACCAGGCTTGCCGGACCGTCACCACGCAACCACACCCAACCGTTGCGGGCCACGTGGTTCAGCGCGATACCGCTGGCGACCACCGCATCATCGAACTCGGGGAAATGGCTGTGCAGCACGTGACCGCCGAGGTCCCAGGTGAAGCCCGCGTCATCGGTGACCGAAGCCGACATGCCGCCAAGCTGATCACGCGCGTCGACCACCAGATGATCGATCCCGAGTTCGGTGAGTCGGACTGCGGCGCCGATCCCGGTGGTGCCGGCGCCGATCACGAGAAAGGTTGGCACCGGCTAGAAGTCGACGACCTGGCGGATCGGTTCGAAACCCTCGGCGAACGGGCGCCGGCACAGGAACCCGTAGTGCTCGGCGGAACTGCGCACCCAGGATGCGCTGACCTTCTCACTGGCCTCGGCCTGCGAGACGTGGCACATCAGTGCTTCGATCTTCTTGTCCAGGGAATCCGAGATGTCGATGAACGCAGTGGGATTGAAGCCCACCGCGGACGGACCGCCGTAGGCCATGATGGTCGACACCCAGCGGGCCGCGCCCATGGTGCACCGCGAGACCACGCGGTGATCCTGGTGGCTGTCGTTGGCCATGTGGGTGTAGACCACCGTCGCCGAGACCTGTTCGATGGCGTCCTCGATCAGGTGCACGAGTTCGAACTCCTGCAGGGACACCCGGCAGTCCAGAAAGCCCTCGCCCCAGATCAGGCGGTCGATGCCGAGAACCTCGATGGCGGCGGTCTGTTCGGCGACGCGTTGCGCCGACCGGCCCGGTCCTTCTTCGCCGCGGGTGACAACGAGCATCGTGACGCGGTCACCGGCAGCAACGTGCTTGGCGAGTGCGCCACCGCAACCCAATTCGATATCGTCGGGGTGCGCCCCCACCGCGAGAACCGAACGACGTGTCATGCCCCCAGCTTTCAGTTTGCTGACACCTGATTTTGATGGAGCATACCTCGTCATTAGACCGCATGTCGGCATTAGCTCAACCGACGATCATCCGGCGTCGGTAGCGGCAGATTCTGTCAAACGGCAAATTCAGACCGAAAGCCCTAGCAAACATTGCTATTGACGCGAACGTTATCTGAAAACAGCATTAGCTACCAGCGACGTTTGCTGCGCGGACGCTCGTCCGCACCGGGCTCAGACCGCGACGAGATCGTCGGCATGCACGGCCGGGCGACGTAGTTCCGGCGGCAGATCCGGGGTCGAGCGCCCGATCATGGCGGCGAGTTCGACGGCGTCATAGGCCACCACACCACGTGCGACGGTCGGTCCGTCGGGGCCACGCAGTTCCACCACATCCCCGCCGTGGAATCTGCCCGATACCGCGGTGATCCCGGCGGGCAGCAGTGAGCGCCGGCCCTGGACGACCGCGCGCACCGCACCCTCGTCCAGGGTCAGCACCCCCGTCGCCTCCGCGGCGTAGCGCACCCAGAACCGTCGCGCCGACATCCGCTCCGGGCGCGGCGCGAACACCGTTCCCACCGAGGCGTCACCCAGGGCTGCGCCCGCATCGTCCGCCGCGGCCAGCAGCACCGGGACACCCGCATCGGCGGCCAGTAGCGCCGAGGACAACTTCGAGGCCATGCCACCGGTGCCCAGGCTGCTCCCCCGCCCGGCGACCACACCGTCCAGGTCACCGGTGGCAGCCACCTCCGGGATGAATCGGGCCGGATTCTCGGCGGTCGCCTTGCGCGGATCGCCATCGTAGAGCCCGTCGATATCCGATAACAGCACCAGCGCATCGGCGCCGACCAACTGCGCCACCAGAGCCGAGAGCCGATCGTTGTCGCCGAATCGGATCTCGTTGGTGGCCACCGTGTCGTTCTCGTTGACGATCGCGACCGCGTGCAGTGCCCGCAGCCGGTCCAAGGTGCGCTGCGCGTTGTTGTGCTGGACCCGCATCGCGATGTCGTGCGCGGTCAGCAACACCTGACCGACGGTGCGGTCGTACCGTGCGAACGCCGTACTCCACGCGTTGACCAGCGCCACCTGACCGACACTCGCGGCGGCCTGTTTGGTCGCCAGATCGGTCGGCCGCTTGCTCAGGCCCAGGGGTTCGATTCCCGCCGCGATGGCACCCGAGGACACGATGACAACATCGGAACCGGCGCGCATCCGGCCCTCGATTGCCTCGACGAGATTGGCCAGCCGACCCGCGTCGAACACCCCGGTGGGAGTGGTCAGCGCCGTGGTGCCGATCTTGACGACGACGCTGCGGGCGGTCCTGACGGCCTCCCGGGTCTGACTCATTCGCCCGCCTCGCAGACTCGGCCGACGAATGCTGGATCATGATTCGCTCCGCGAGCGTCGCTCATTCGCTGCTCTCCCGGCGGGCCTTTCGTGCCGCCTTGCGCTCGTCGGCCGATACCCGCTCGGTCTGCTCGAGTCGGACATCGGTGCCGCGACCGGACATCAGGGTGTCGACACCGGCCGGGGTCTGCGGCTCCCAGTCGAAGGTCACATCGCCGATCGTCACCGCGCAGCCAGGGGTGGCCCCCTGCTTCATCAGCTCGTCCTCGACGCCGAGACGCGCCAACCGGTCACCCAGGTAGCCGACGGCCTCGTCGTTGTCGAAGGCGGTCTGGGCGATCCAGCGTTCCGGCCGCGTGCCGCGCACGATGAAGCCGCCCTGACCGTCGGGCTTGACGGTGAAACCGGTCTCGTCAATCGGCACGGGTCGGATGACCTGACGGCGCGGCGCCACCTCGGGTTGCGCGGCACGGTAGGCCGCGACCATGTCCCACAGCGCGAAGATCAACGGCCGCAAACCGTCCCGGCTGACGGTCGAGATCTCGTGGACCGGCCAACCGTACTTCTCGGCAACCTCGTCGCGGACGAAGTCGGCGAGTTCACGGGCGTCGGGCACGTCGATCTTGTTGAGTACCACCGCCCGTGGCCGGTCGGCCAGGTCACCGAGCGTCGAATCCCCTTGCAGGGTGGGCTGATACGCCGCCAGCTCGGCCTCGAGTGCGTCGATATCGGAGATCGGGTCACGTCCGGGCTCCATGGTGGCGCAGTCCACCACATGCACCAGGACCGCGCAGCGCTCGATGTGACGCAGGAAGTCCAGGCCGAGGCCGCGGCCGTCGGATGCGCCGGGGATCAGACCGGGCACATCGGCGACGGTGAAGGTGTGATCGCCCGCGGAGACCACACCGAGATTGGGTACCAGCGTGGTGAAGGGGTAGTCGGCGATCTTGGGTTTGGCGGCCGAGATGGTGGACACCAGTGAAGACTTACCGGCCGACGGGAACCCGACCAGGCCGACGTCGGCGACGGTCTTGAGCTCCAGCGTGAGATCGCGGATCTGGCCCTTCTCACCCAACAGGGCGAAGCCGGGGGCCTTGCGCGCCCGGGAGGCCAGCGCGGCATTACCGAGCCCGCCGCGACCACCCACGACGGCCTCGAAGCGGGTGCCGACGCCCACCAGATCGGCGATCAGCCGGCCGTCGCCGTCGAGCACCACGGTGCCGTCGGGCACCCTGACCTCGAGATCCGCGCCGGCGGCACCGTCGCGGTTGCTGCCCGCGCCCTGCTTACCGGACGGGGCCACCACGTGCGGATGGAAGTGGAAGTCGAGCAGCGTGTGTACCTGCGGATCGACGACAAGCACGATACTGCCGCCGCGGCCGCCGTTACCGCCGTCGGGCCCGCCGAGGGGCTTGAACTTCTCGCGGTGGACGGACGCGCAACCGTTACCGCCGTTGCCGGCCTGCGCGTGGATCACCACACGGTCGACAAACCGGGGCATGAGGAGATCCTTCCAGACAAAATGAAGCTGCTGCGAGTGTTCTCTGGAGAACTCGCAGCAGCTTCACTGTTCGCGGACGGTCCCGGAGGACCGTCCCGTAAAACCTAGGCCTCCGAGCGCACGAGGCGGACGATGTTGACCGTCCGGCGACCGCGCTTGGCGCCGAATTCGACCACGCCCGGGGCGGTGGCGAACAGGGTGTCATCGCCGCCACGGCCGACGTTCACGCCTGGGTGGAAGTGCGTGCCGCGCTGGCGGACGAGGATCTCGCCGGCCTTGACGACCTGGCCGCCGAAGCGCTTGACGCCGAGCCGCTGGGCGGCTGAGTCGCGACCGTTACGAGAGCTGGATGCGCCCTTCTTATGTGCCATTTCAATGACTCCCTACTGAACTAGTTGGTGACTCGCCTGGCGGCTCGTCACGCGATTCCGGTGACCTTGAGCACGGTCAGCTGCTGACGGTGACCCTGCCGCTTGTGGTAGCCGGTCTTGTTCTTGAACTTGTGGATGCGGATCTTCGGGCCCTTGGTGTGCTCGAGGACCTCGGCGGCGACGGCGACCTTGGCCAGGTCGTCGGCCGAGGTGGTCACCTTGGAACCCGCGACGACCAGTGCCACCGGCAGCGAGACGGAGGAGCCCGGCTCGGACTCCAGCTTCTCGACCTTGACGATGTCCCCGACGGCGACCTTGTACTGCTTGCCGCCAGTCTTGACGACTGCGTACGTGGCGTTATCGGCTGCCATGGTGGATCTACCTCTGCTTCGTTCGTCTGGGCGCGCGCAATATGGAGCATGCACGTGCGGGTCTTGGGTGCGGGCCGAGCCAGCAGTTGCGGCTGCAAGCCCCGCGACAACTGGTCAAGGGTACGTGACCAGCGGGTAGAGGGTCAAACCGCCTGTTGGCGTCAGTCCTCACCCGCCGGAGGGCCGGCCGGCCGGGCCGCCGCACGGCGTCGCGGCCTGCGCGCTGGGGCAGCGGCGACGGGCTGATACTCCTCGTCGTCGTCCGAGTCCTCATCATCGGAGTCCTCGTCCGAGTCGTCCTCGTCGTCCGAATCCTCGTCGTCCGAGTCGTCATCATCCGACTCGTCATCGTCGAACTCATCGTCATCGTCGTCATCGTCATCGTCATCGTCGAGGACGTCGATATCGTCGTCGATCCCGTTCTCGTCATCGTCGTCCGAGTCGTCCTCGTCGTCCGAGTCGTCCTCGTCGTCCGAATCGTCGTCGTCCGAATCGTCGTCGTCCGAATCGTCGTCGTCCGAATCGTCGTCGGCATCCTCGTCCGTGGCGTCGGTGTCCAGCTCCTCGGAATCCGTGACCTCTGCCTGCTCGTCAGTGGCCGCGGTGACCTCGGCACCGTCGACCTCGGTTGACTCCTCGGTCTGCTCCTCGTCATCCTCGTCACGGCCGGCGGCGGCCATCGCCTTGAACATCGGGTGCTCACCGGCGGCATGCGCCGGCACCTTGTTGACGTGGATGTCCTCCTGCGGCTCCTCGGGCTTGGCCGCCTTCTTGCCGCGCTTGCCGCGGCGGCTGCCGCCACCGCCGCCCCCGCCGGACTCGGACTTGCGGCCACCGCCAGACGGTGCCGCCGAGTCGACCGGGTCGACGTGCAGTGTGATGCCGCGGCCCGCGCAGTGCGTGCAGGTGGTCGAGAACGCTTCGATCAGGCCGGTGCCGAGGCGCTTGCGCGTCAGCTGCACCAGGCCCAGTGAGGTCACCTCGGACACCTGGTGGCGGGTGCGGTCCCGGGCGAGCGCCTCGGTGAGCCGGCGCAACACCAGATCGCGGTTGGACTCCAGCACCATGTCGATGAAGTCGATGACGATGATGCCGCCGATGTCGCGCAGCCGCAGCTGGCGCACCGTCTCCTCGGCCGCCTCCAGGTTGTTGCGGGTGACCGTCTGCTCCAGGTTGCCCCCGGAACCGGTGAACTTGCCGGTGTTGACGTCGACGACCGTCATCGCCTCGGTGCGATCGATCACCAGGGTGCCGCCCGAGGGCAGCCACACCTTGCGGTCCATCGCCTTGGCCAACTGCTCGTCGATTCGGTGTACGGCGAACACGTCCGGCCCGTCAGCAGCGCTCGGCTCGTATTTGGTTATCCGCGGAAGCAGTTCCGGGGCAACCGAATTCACGTAGTCGCTGATGGTCTTCCAGGCATCGTCACCGGAGACCACCAGACCGGAGAAGTCCTCGTTGAACAGGTCGCGGATGACCTTGACCAGCACGTCGGGCTCTTCGTAGAGGGCCACCGCCGCGCCGGCCTTCTTCTTGGTCACCTCGGCCGCGGACGCCTCGATCTGTGTCCAGCGCTCCTGCAGCCGGTTGACGTCGGTGCGGATGTCCTCTTCCTTGACGCCCTCGGACGCGGTGCGGATGATCACGCCTGCGCCGGCGGGGACGACCTCCTTGAGGATCTCCTTGAGCCGCTGCCGCTCGGTATCGGGCAGCTTGCGGCTGATCCCGGTCGAGGACGCACCCGGCACGTAGACCAGATAGCGACCGGCCAGCGAAACCTGGGTGGTCAGCCGGGCACCCTTGTGCCCGACCGGGTCCTTGCTGACCTGGACCACCACATAGTCGCCCGGCTTGAGCGCCTGTTCGATCTTGCGCTGGGCACCGCCGAGGCCGGCGGCCTCCCAGTTGACCTCGCCCGCGTAGAGCACACCGTTGCGGCCGCGACCGATGTCGACGAAGGCCGCCTCCATCGAGGGCAGCACGTTCTGCACGATGCCCAGGTAGATGTTGCCCACCAGGGACGCGGACGCGGCCGACGTCACGAAGTGCTCGACGACGACGCCGTCCTCCAGGACCGCGATCTGGGTGTACCGGGCGCCCTCGTGCGGCGGCTCGGTGCGGACCTTGTCGCGGACGATCATGGTCCGCTCGACGGCCTCGCGCCGGGCCAGGAATTCGGCCTCGCTCAGGATCGGCGGGCGGCGGCGTCCGGCATCCCGGCCGTCGCGCCGGCGCTGGCGTTTGGCCTCCAGGCGCGTCGAACCCGAGATGCCCTGGATCTCATCTTTATCGGATTTCGCCGACTTCTCCCGCGGAGCCCGCTCGTGCACCACCGTGTTGGGCGGGTCGTCCGGGGATCCGTTGTCCTCGGTGTCACCCGAACCCGACTTGCGGCGGCGACGGCGCCGGCGACGCCGGTTACCGGCCTCGCCACCCGAACCGTCCTCGCTGCTGTCGTCCTCGGAGTCCTCGGAATCGTCGGAGTCATCCGAGCCGCCCTGCTCGGCGGTCTCGGCCTCGGATTCGGTGTCGGAATCGCCGTCCTCGCCGTCCTCGGCGCTCTGCTCACCACGTCCCCGGCCGCGACCGCGGCGACCGCGACGACGACGCCGGGCTGCGGGCCGTTCGGACTGGTCGTCGTCACCATCGCCATCCTCGGATTCGGCGTCGGTGTCGTCGTCGGTATCGGTGTCGTCGGTGGCAGGGGCAGCAGCCGGGCGCGGCGTGAACTCGACAGGCTGCGGAGCGACGAACAGCGGCAGGTATTGCGCGGGCTCCTGCTCGGATTCGGCGGCCGGCGGGCTGGGCGGTGTCTCCAGCAGCAACCGGGACTCCGGCTCCTCGGTGACCGGATCGGCGGTCGGGGGCGGAAGCTCGGTGATGGTCTCGGCGACCACGACGGTCTCGGTCGGTGTCTCGGTGACCTCGACCACCTCGACGACCGCTTTAGCGACGACCGGTTCGGCACCTGCCGCGGCAGGCTGCTCGGCTGCCTCGACGGGCGGCAACTCGACGGCGGATGCCGCGGCCTCGGCGTTGAGCACCTCGCGGACACGTTCGGCCTGGGCACGTTCGACGGTCGAATGCGGGCTGCGCGCCCGCCCGTCGAGTTGGGCCAGGGCGTCGACGATGCGCTTGCTGGTGGTGCCCAGCACGCGGGCCAGCGAGTGGACTCTCAGCTTCGCCGGCAGTTCCTCGCTGCGCTCGGTGTTTTCGGATAGGTCTTGGGTAGGGGCATCTTCGGCCACAAATTCTCCTCAAGCCCCCGGGCGCGTCGTACGACGCGGCCACGCGAGGGCTTCCGCTATGGGTCCGGGGAACTTCTCCCGAACTTGTTATGGTCTCGCTCCGAGGGGTCCACAACGAACCCGTTCGGCGCCTGGCTGAATGATGGCTGGACGGTCTGGCGCCACATCGAAAATACGATGGTCGCGCTCGTCGAAGTCTTCATCCGGGTTACCGACCCCAGTGTGGCGCCGGTCTCCCGAGCTAAGTATCCCATACCGCGAGGCCTGATCTGACCAAGGCGGCAAAAGCGGGCGCTACGCGCCGGTCAACTCCGGAAACCAGAGGGCGATTTCCCGGGCAGCCGACTCGGGCGAGTCGGAGCCGTGCACCAGGTTCTCCTGGGTCACGAGAGCGTAGTCACCACGGATGGTGCCGGGGGTCGCCTTCTCCACCGGATCGGTGCCACCGGCGACCTGACGGAACGCGGCGATGGCGCGCTCCCCCTCGACCACTGCGGCCACGACGGGCCCCGAGGTGATGAATTCGAGCAGCGAACCGAAGAACGGCTTGCCGTCATGCTCGGCGTAGTGCAGCCGGGCCACCTCTTCGGTGACGTTCTTGAGCTCGAGGGCGGCGAAGGTCAGACCCTTACGCTCGATGCGGCTGACGATCTCACCGATCAGGTTCCGCTGTACGCCGTCGGGCTTGATCAACACGAGAGTCCGCTCAGTCACGGCGCACAGCGTACCTGGCTCATACGAACGGACGACTCCTGGTCCTATTCGGTGTCACCAGCGGACTGTTCGGTGTCACCGGCGGCCTGCTGCCAGGGCAGTTGACCGCGGTCCTGGCGCCGTTTGACCTCGGCGCGCAGGTAGATGATGAGCGCCCAGACGGCGGCGAACACCACCCCGATGAACCCGATCGCGGCGTGCACCAGGGCCCCGGCGATCAGCACGAACTGCACGCCCAGGTTCACCCAGATGATCCCGGGCCTGCCCTGCACACCGGACATCAGGACCAGCACCACCGCCGCGCCGATCAGGAATCCCCCGCTGGTCGCGGTCAGGCCGGCGGCACCGTTGGCCACCACCGGCAGCGCCAGCAGCGCGACGATGGCCTCCAGGATGAGGGTGCCGGCCATGATGCCGCGGAAGCTCTTCCACGGGTCGGACGGAGGTTGAGTCACTGCGGATCCTTACCGAACAGGGTGCGTGCCGCACCGGCGGTGACCACCGAACCGGTGATGACGATGCCGCTGCCGGAGTAGCCCTCACCGTCGTTGCCGGACTCCTCGACCAGGGCGGTGGCGGCCTCGATCGCGTCGGGCAGCGTCGCGGCCGTGATCACCCGGTCCGGGCCGAAGCGCTCTTCCGCCCGCGCATCGAGGGCGTCCACGTCCATCGCTCTGGGCGACCCGTTGCGGGTGACGACCAGAACGTCGAATGCCGGTTCCAGCGCCTCCAGGATCCCGTCGACATCCTTGTCGGCCATCACCGACACCACGCCGACCAGATAACGGAAGTCGAATTCCTCGGCCAACGCCCGGGTGAGCGCGGCGGCGCCGGCGGGGTTGTGTGCGGCGTCGACGAAGACAGTCGGCGCGCTGCGCACCCGCTCCAGGCGACCCGGGCTGGCGGCCGAGGCGAATCCGGCTCGCACCGCATCGATATCGAGCTGGCGGTCGGCACCGGCGCCGAAGAAGGCCTCCACCGCCGCCAACGCCAGTACGGCGTTGTGCGCCTGATGTTCACCGTGCAACGGCAGGAAGATCTCGTCGTACACGCCACCGAGACCCTGCAGGGTCAGCAGCTGACCGCCGATGGCCACCTGCCGATCCAGGACCGCGAACTCCGAATCCTCGCGTGCCACAGCGGCATCGGCACGGACCGTCTCGGCCAGCAGCACTTCCATGGCCTCGGGTACCTGACGGGCGATGACGGCGACGGTATCGGTCGGGATGAGGGCGTCGTCCTGTTTGTGGATGATCCCGGCCTTCTCGCCGGCGATCTCGGCGATGGTCTCACCCAGATAGTCGGTGTGGTCCAACCCGATCGGGGTGATCACCGCGACGGGCGCCGCGACCACATTGGTGGCATCCCAGCGGCCGCCGAGACCGGTCTCGATGACGGCCACATCGACGGGGGCATCGGCGAAAGCCGCGAACGCCATCCCGGTCAGCACCTCGAACTTGCTCATCTTCGGGCCGCCGGCACTCTCCGACTGCTGATCCACCAGCTCGACGAACGGCTCGATCTCGGAGTAGGTGTCCACGTATTGCGCCGGGGTGATCGGCTTTCCGTCGATCGAGATGCGTTCCACCGCGGACTGCAGGTGCGGGCTGGTGGTCCGCCCGGTCCGTCGGTGCAGCGCGATCAGCAGCGCGTCGATGATGCGCGCGACCGATGTCTTGCCGTTGGTCCCGGCGATGTGGATCGCCGGGTAGGCCCGCTGCGGCGAGCCGAGCAGTTCCAGCAGTGCCGCGATACGGGCGGTGCTGGGCTCGATCTTGGTTTCCGGCCAGCGCTGATCCAGCAGGTGTTCGACCTGCAGCAGGGCCGCGACCTCGTCGGGAGTCGGCTCGGTCATTTCAGATCGGCAAGGCGGGCCGTGATCCGCTCGACCTCTTCGGCCGCCAGCTGCTGCCGCCCCTTGATCTTCTCGACGACGGCCTCCGGTGCCTTGGCCAGGAAGTCGGCGTTGCCGAGTTTGCCTGCGGTCTGGGCGAGTTCCTTCTGCGCGGCGGCCAGATCCTTCTCCAACCGACGCTTCTCGGCCGCCACGTCCACGGTGCCCGAGGTGTCCAGTTCGACGGTCACGGTGCCCTGGGTCAGGCGGACCTCGACCGATGCCGACGCGGTGAAACCGTCGCCCGGTTCGGTGAGCCAGGCCAGCGCGGTCACCGCGGGCAGCTGCGATTCGATGTCGGCACCGTCGAGGCCCGCCAGCCGGGCGGGCACCTTCTGACGGTCGGCCAGGCCCTGATCGCTACGGAAGCGACGAACCTCGGTGACCAGCTTCTGCATATCGGTAACCCGCTGGGCGGCAACGGTATCCAACGCGAGACCCGAAGATGTCGGCCAGTCGGCGATGACGATCGACTCTTCTCCGGTGAGCGCCTTCCACAGCGTCTCGGTGACGAACGGCATCACCGGGTGCAGCAGCTTCAGCAGCGCGTCGAGGACTGTGGCCAGCACCGCACCGGTATGCACCAGCCCCTGGCTGAATTGGACCTTGGCCAGTTCCAGGTACCAGTCACAGAACTCGTCCCAGGCGAAGTGGTACAGCGCCTCGCAGGCCCGGCTGAATTCGTAGGCCTCCAGCGCGGTATCCGCCTCGGCGCGCACCTCTTCCAACCGACCCAGGATCCAGCGGTCGGCATCGGTGAGTTGGTCGGCCTCGGGCAGCGCGGTCAACTCCGCACCGTTCATCAGGGAGAACTTGGTCGCGTTGAACAGCTTCGTGGCGAAATTGCGCGAGGCGCGGGCGTGATCCTCACCGATGGACAGGTCACCGCCGGGGCTCGCACCGCGGGCCAGGGTGAAGCGCAGCGCATCGGCGCCGAACTTCTCCACCCAGTCCAGCGGGTCGATGCCGTTGCCCTTGGACTTGCTCATCTTTCGACCGAACTCGTCGCGGATGAGACCGTGTAGGAAGACGTTCTCGAACGGCACCGATCCGGCCGCGATGGTCTCGTCGCCGGCGACGAAGGTGCCGAACATCATCATCCGGGCCACCCAGAAGAACAGGATGTCGTAGCCGGTGACCAGAACCGTTGTCGGATAGAACTTTTCCAGCTCCGGCGTGGCCTCGGGCCAACCCATGGTGGAGAACGGCCACAGTGCCGAGGAGAACCAGGTGTCCAACACGTCGGGGTCCTGCACCCAGCCCTCGGGCGGGGTTTCGTCCGGCCCCAGGCACACCTGCTGCCCGTCGGGACCGTGCCAGATCGGGATGCGGTGCCCCCACCACAGCTGACGCGAGATGCACCAGTCGTGCATGTTGTCGACCCAGGCGAACCAGCGCGGCTCCAGGCTGGCCGGGTGGATCACGGTGTCGCCGTTGCGGACCGCGTCACCGGCGGCCTTGGCCAGCGATTCGACCTTGACCCACCACTGCAGGCTCAGCCGCGGCTCGATGGGCTCGCCGCTGCGTTCGGAATGGCCGACGCTGTGCAGGTACGGCCGCTTCTCGGCGACGATGCGCCCCTGGGCGGCCAGCGCCTCACGCACCGCCACGCGAGCCTCGAACCGGTCCATCCCGTCGAACTGGGTGCCGGTGCCGGTGATGGCGCCGGCGACATCCAGGATGGACGGCATCGGCAGGTTGTGCCGCAGGCCGATCTCGAAGTCGTTGGGATCGTGGGCCGGGGTGACTTTGACTGCGCCGGTACCGAATTCGGGATCGACGTGGGCATCGGCCACGATCACGATGGTGTGGTCGGTCAGGAACGGGTGGGGCAGCGTGCTACCCACCAGCGCCCGGTACCGGTCGTCGTCGGGGTGCACGGCGATGGCGGTGTCGCCGAGCATGGTCTCCAGCCGGGTGGTGGCGACGACGATATGGGGTTCGTCGTCGTTCATCGAGCCGTACCGGAAGGACACCAGTTCACCCTCGACGTCCTCGTATTTGACCTCGAGGTCGGAGATGGCGGTCTGCAGCACCGGCGACCAGTTCACCAGTCGCTCGGCCTGGTAGATCAGCCCGGCGTCATACAGCCGTTTGAAGATGGTGCGCACGGCACGGGACAGGCCCTCGTCCATGGTGAACCGGTCGCGGCTCCAGTCCACCCCGTCGCCCAGGCGGCGCATCTGTCCGCCGATGGTGCCGCCGGATTCGCGCTTCCAGTCCCACACCTTGTCGATGAACAGTTCACGGCCGAAGTCTTCTTTGGTCTTGCCGTCGGCCGCCAGCTGCTTCTCGACCACAGACTGGGTGGCGATGCCGGCGTGGTCCATACCGGGCAGCCACAGCACCTGGTAGCCCTGCATGCGGCGCCGACGGGTCAACGCGTCCATCAGGGTGTGGTCCAGGGCATGCCCCATGTGCAGGCTGCCGGTGACATTCGGCGGCGGCAACACGATCGAGTACGGCGGCTTGTCGCTGCCCGGATCGGCGGTGAAGTAGCCGGCGTCGACCCAGCCCTGGTACAGGTCGCTCTCTACCGCACCCGGCTCCCAGGACTTGGGCAGGGCATCGGCGCGCGAGGAAGGGCTGGCAGTCACCCGGCCATTCTAGGAAGACCCCGGCAGCGGCCGCGTGAGCCCCCGTTTTCCCTGCGATTTGGGGCTACTTCTTGCCGCCGAGCAGCCCGCCCAGGATGTCACCGATCGGATTGTTGCCCTGCCCGCCCGAGCCACCGCCGAGCACGCTGCCCAGGATGCTGCCGAGCGGGTTGTTGCCGCCACCGGAACCGCCGAGGATGCCGCCCAGCACGTCACCGAGCCCGCCGCCGCCCGATGCCTGCGGCTGGGCTGCGCCGCCGCCGAACTGCTTGCCGATATAGGCCAGCACGATCGGCGCCAGGATCGGCAGCAGCTTCTTGATCAGGTCGCTGTTGCCGGCACCGCCGCCGGCGAGCGCCGAGGCGACCTGGTTGCTGTCGTTACCGCCGAAGATGTTGGCGACGATCTTGTCTCCGGCCGCAGCGTCGACATCGTCGACCTTGACTCCCCCGTCCAGCAGACCGCTCGCGGCCTGCGAACCGACGGCCGCCTCCAGGTCGGTCGAGTCGATGTCGTCGGCCTGGACATTGGCCTGGACACCGCCGACCAGGGCGGGGACCAGAGCTCGGATCTGTTTGTCGACCTCACCCTCGTCGGCGCCGAGCTTTGCGGCGATATCCGATACGGGAATCTGTGCGAAGAGTTCGTCCAAACCAGCCATGAACACCCCTTATGTCGCTGTTGGTTACCCAAGATCGACCCTAGTCGAGGTCGGTCGGCGCTGGAATCAATTGAGCCGAGCGGTCTCCAAGGTGACGCCCGCAGCGGGCAGTCGGGTCAGCAGCGCCGATCCCATGGCCGCGGCCGGGGTCAGCACACCCCGCAGATCCGAGAGTCGGTCGCGGTCCAGGGCGAGCGCCAGACCGCATTCGGCGAGCAACACCGCGGTGGCCTTGTAGCCGGGGTCGCCCTGCTGGGCGATGGTCGCGCGGTACCGGGCACCGGTGCTGGTCGTGGTGTAGGTCTCGATGCGGTAGTGCCCCTTGTCGCGGGTCTTCTCGCTGGGGCCGGTGCCGGGCTTGGGCAGGATCCGGTCCAGCAGCCCCGTCGGCACCTTGTTGATATAGCGGCTGCCGAGACCGAACGTCGCGACGCTGGCCGCGGTCTCCAGTGCCGCGGCGGCCGGCGCCAGCACCGAGGATCCGACGCTCATCTGCTCGGCGTAACGGAAGCTGCGACCGTATGCCCAGTCCAGCAGGCTGTTGCTGCGCCGCACGATGCGCGAGTTGGGGGCGGCCATCGCGAACGCGCCGGTCCAGATACCGTCCAGTTCAGGTGCGATATCGCGGCCGCGCCGCCACGGGTTGTCGGATTGGTGACCCAACTCCGGTTCGGCGCCGCGGTCGGTGGTCAGGGTGTAGGGGTCTTCCAGGTCGCGGCGCGACTCCGGGTTCTCCGCGGCGGTCTTCATGAACTCGACCATCGAGGCCGCGGTGCCACCGGACACGCCGCCTGCGAAGGACCGCAGCACCAGATTGGTCTCGGTCAGTTCACCGGCGCCATCGGCGGTGACCCGGTCGTGCAGCGCGAAGACGGTGATATCGGATGGCACCGAATCGAATCCGCAGGAGTGCACGATGCGCGAACCCGTGTCGACCGCCTGCTTGTGGAACTGCTCGGCACTGTCCCGGATGAACAAGGTCTCGCCGGTGAGATCGGCGTAGTCGGTGCCCGCCGCCACACATGCCTGCACCAGTGGCAGCCCGTACTTGGTGTACGGGCCGACCGTGGTCACCACAACCTGGGTGCGTGCCGCCATATCCGCCAACGTCGACGGCTTTCCGGCGTCGGCCTCGATGAGCTGCCAGTCCTGCGCCCCGGGCCCCAGGCTGTCGCGGACATCGCGCACCTTGGGCAGGGAGCGGCCGGCGAGCGCGATCCGAGCCCCCGAGTCAGCGACGGCCAGATACTGCGCGGTGAGCTTGCCGGCGAACCCGGTGGCGCCGTACAGGACGATGTCGAATTCCCGCTGCGAAGAGGTCATGGGTCCCGAAGCTACCCGAGGAGCTCGGGCACAAAGACCTCCCGACCAAATAGATGGTTGCCCAGGAATCCGATGATCACCTGGTACCAGATCTTGGTGTGCTGAGGGGCGGCCACCCAGTGTCCTTCGGAGGGGAAGTACAGGAACCGGTGCGGGCTGTTGCCCTCGCCGTCGGCGGGCAGACCGGACCGGCTGAGCAGCTCGTACCACAGTCGCAGGCCTTCCCCGATGGGGACGCGGTAGTCCTTGTCACCGTGGATGACGAGCATCGGTGTGCGGATCGCCTGCACATGGTGGTGTGGTGAATTCTGTTGTGCCATCTGTGCGGTCATCTCACGTTCCCACCAGTACGCGCCGTCGGTGGTGGGCCCGAACTGATCGAGCGCCCACAGGCTGGCGTGCGTGACGATCGCGGCGAACCGGTCGGTATGCCCGGCGATCCAGTTGGCCATGTAGCCGCCGAAGGATCCGCCCATGGCGGCGGTGCGCGTCTCGTCGACCCGCGGATGCGCGCACGCGGCGTCAGTGGCGGCCATCAGGTCGGTATACGGCGGACCGCCCCAGGCGCCCCAGCCGCGTTGGATGAAGTCCTGGCCGTACCCGGTGGACAGCGCCGGGTCCGGTAGCAGCACCGCATATCCCTGGGCGGCCAGCAGCCACGGGTTCCAGCGCCAGTGCCAGGCGTTCCAGCTGCCGAGCGGGCCGCCGTGTACCCACAGCAGCAGGGGCGCCGGCGCATCCCCGGCCGGCAGCACCAGCCAGGAGTGCACCGCCGTGCCGTCGGCGGCCGTGGCGGTCAGCTCGGCCACGGTGCCGGGCAGCGGCGGGCGCGCGACGCAGGGCAGTTCGGTGACCGTCCCGTCGACGTCGATGCGCACCGGGTGCGGCGGGCTCAAATAGGAATTGCGCAGCGCGAAGATCAGCCCGCCCGGTGCGGTGTGCACATCGGTATAGGTGAAGTCGTCCTCGGTCAGTCGGGTCACCACGCTGGTCGCAGTATCCACCGCGAATATCGGGCCGCGGCCGTTGTCATCGGCGGTCACGATCAGTTGGGTGCCGTCGGCGCTCCAGGTGACCGAGGTGGGCCAACGATCCCAGTGGGCCAGCTCGGTCCAGTTTTCGCCGATATCCGCCCAGCACAGCGTGATCCGCGGTGCAAGCTCAGGCGTCGAGGTGGTCTCGCGGACGAAGGCGATCCGTCGCCGGTCCGGTGACATGACCGGACCGTCCAGGTCTGCGTCGGTGTCGTCGGCCACCACGGCGCGTTCACCGGTGGCGGTATCGATACGCACCAGCCGGGAGCGCAGCGCCACCCCCGGTGCCGGCGCGTGCCAGGCGGTGATCACGAACTCGCCGTCGGGGTCGATATCGAATGCGGCATCGCGCAGTGCCGCACCCGGATTCGGGGTGAGGTCCCGCCGACCGTCGGCGTCGATGAGGTGGGGCTGGTCCGGCCCCAGGTCGTGATCCCAGTGCCGGACCGGGTATCCGGTGTGCAAAATCGCCGAGACCTTGTTGTCCTTGCGCAGCGACCGCAGTCGCTTGTCGTCGTCGATCCCGGTGGCCGAGGGCAGCAGTGGGGCGGTGACGATCGTCCGGTCCGCCCGTCGGGCGGTGTGCACACCGCCGACACCGCCGGGGGTGCTCAACTCCTCGATCGCCTCGCCACCGGCGCGCGGCAGCCGCCACAGTGCGGCCGGCGGGGCTTCCTCCCCCGGCGCCGGCCGGGCGGCGACGAACAGCAGGTCACCGTCGGCGGTGAACACCGGACCGGCCTCACCTTTGGCGCCCCGGGTCAGGCGCCGCGCCGGCTGCACACCGGCGGGGTCCAATTCCCATATCGCCGTGACGTACTCGGTGCCTTCGGCATTGAGCTCACTGATCGTGGTCACCAGCCGGTCACCGCCCGGGGTGACGGCCAGGCCGGCCACCCGGGGCAGTGCCAGATAGGAATCCAGGTCGTCGAACGGCGTCATGTGCCCACCGTAATGCGGTTACTGGACGACCTCGGTGACCGCTCCGGTCACATCGCCACGGACCTGCTTGCTGCTGCGCTCACCCTGCACGTTGAGCAGGATCTGCACGTCGCCGGAGAATGGCAGGTTTCGCTGGACCACCACCGACTGCACCGCACCGTCGGCGATCGCGCTGGCTGCCACGGCATTGTCGATGGCGGTCATGATCGCCGACGTCGGCACCTCGGCGATGGAGAACAGGTTCTGCCGCAGCGCATCGGCATCGTCGCCATAGTCCACCGGTCGCAGCGGTCCGACGTTTCCGCTCGCGTAGGTCCACTGGTTGAGCTCGGTGGGCGCGTTCGGATCGATGGCTTGGACCGTCACCGAGATGTCGGTGAGGACCAGTTCCACCACCTGCATCGGGTTCGCACCGACCTCGGCGGTGATGGCCGCGAGCGCCTTGTCGATGGACTCCGCGGTGAGCATGTCGGCGGTCGCGGCGTCGACCAGTCCGCCGGCGGTATCGCTGAGTTGCTCGACGGCGGTGCTCGCGACGTCGGTGAGCTGCTGGATCTCGGCGACCTTGGAGCATCCGGTGAGCAGGGAGATGGACAGGGCGGTGGCGGCCAGGCCGACACCGAAGCGGGTGTATGTCGTCATGGCGACGACTTTGGCCGTGTGTGGTCGCTACCGATCCCAAGTTCCGCGTAACACGCTGCGTTACGGGTCTTCACGCGGATTTAACGCGCGATGACAGCCGGGACACATTGGCGCGGTTACTTTCATCTCGGTACACCGTCAGTACCTCACGGTCACTGTGAATAAACGCAGTGTCGTGTCACTCACCCCCAAAATTGAACGGCGGAGGTTCTTTTGACACCGGAAGTCGAGGACGCCATCTCTGTGATGGTGTCCATGAGCAACGAGTTCTACTACTGGGTATCGATTGCGCTGATGATGCTCATTCACGCGGGATTCCTCGCCTACGAGGTCGGGGTATCGAGGTCGAAGAATGTACTCGCGACGGCGATGAAGAATCTGCTGGCATTCGCGACGATCATCGTCTCGTTCTTCTTCGTCGGCTGGTTCCTCTACAACGCCATGCCAAGCGGTTTCATCGAATTCAACGATGCCGCCAAGGCAGCATTGCCGTGGTCGGACAACATGGGACCCAACGTCGACGATGCCGCGAGCGGTATCTTCTGGGGCGCCTTCGCGTTGTTCGCAGCGACCACCGGCTCGATCATGTCCGGTGCGGTGCTGGAGCGCATTCGGACCAGCGGCTTCCTGGTGCTGACAATCTTCGTCGGATCGGTCGTCTGGATCATCGGCGCTGCCTGGGGGTGGCACGGCGCCGGCTGGATGCTCACCCAGCTCGGCTTCCACGACGTCGGCGCCGCCGGCTGCGTGCACATGATCTCGGGCTTTGCCGCATTGGGCATCCTGATCAACCTCGGGCCGCGCATCGGTCGATTCCTGCCCGACGGCACCGCCGTGACGATCCGCCCACACAACCTGCCGTTGACGCTGCTCGGCCTGTTCCTGATCTTCACCGGCTTCTTCGGCTTCCTGATGGGCTGCATCATCTACGGCGCAGGTGGATTCAGCACCATCTACGCAAGCCCGACCAACATGTCCGCCTTCGCGTTCAACACCCTGATGGGTCTGGCCGGTGGCATCATCGGCGCCTATATCACCTCCAAGGGCGAACCGTTCTGGACGATCTCCGGAGGCCTGGCCGGTGTCATCGCATGTGCCGCCGGGCTGGATCTGTACTACCCGGGCCTTGCCTTCGTCATCGCGATGGTGGGCGGCATGCTGATCCCCTACATCGGCCAGCTCCTGGAGAAGTTCAAGATCGACGATGTCGTCGGCGCAGTGACCGTGCACGGCGGAATGGGCTTGTACTCCCTGCTGGTTGCCGGGATCTTCCTGCATGGGTACCCGAACACCGACGGCAACCCTTCGATCACGTTCTGGGGCCAGGCCATCGGCGCTGTCACGTTCGCAGCATTGGGATTCATTCCCGCATATCTGCTTTCGCTGCTGTTGAAAAAGGTCGGACTGCTGCGGGTTCCGGCCGAGGTGGAGCTGCAAGGTCTCGACCTCACCGAGATTCCCGCCACTCCGTACCCGGAGGGCATCCCGGTCACCGCCATGCGGGTCAATGGCACCACTGTTGTGATCGAGGAGGTCAAGTAAATGTTCGCACCATTTGACAGCTACGACGATGCCGGCGTCGTGTACACATTCGGCGGCGACTCGTTGGGCACATGGGTGTTCTTCCTGCTCGCCGTGGCGATGTTCATCGGTTTCTTCGTCCGGATGGTCACGCACGAGAACCACGCGTATAAGCAGATCATCGAGCACGAGCCGGTGGAGCCGGGCCCCGCGGCCGAGGGTGAACCCACGGCCTACTGAACCCAGCATGGAAAGTGCCCGGACCCGGAAGGGGCCGGGCACTTTTCGTGTGGAACGACTCAGCGCGAGCCGTCAGCCGGCGTCACGCAACCATTGCACCGCACGGTCGCGGTAGCTGATGATGCCCTTGTAGTCGGCCATATCGTCGGGCAGATCGGCCAGCACCGTCGCGGTGCGCTCCCGCCAGGGCTCGAATGCGGCGAGATCGGCGAATGGCAGCATGTAGGTGCGGATCAGGAAGCAGATGGACCCGGACTCCGGCAGCCGGATCAGATGCTGCACCTCCACCCGCAGATGCACCAGCCGACCGAACTCCTCGTCATCGACGGTGCCGATCATCGGTCGGTCCGGACCCCACTCGTGGTACAGCTCTGTCGACACATCCAGTCGGCGTCCGATGGTCAGTGTCCAGTTGGTCCGCCGGTAGGTTTCGCCGGGCTGTAGCCGCATCAGGAACTCCCGAGCCCGGGTGATGACGCCGGTGGCCCGCAATCGCGGTACCGGGCCATGGATCTCCAGGAAGGTCATGCCGACGTCGAAGCCGAACGACCAGTCCGCGGCAAACGTCACCACCCCGGCATCACCGAACAGGTCGCCGTCGCGCTGGTCGAGCAGCACGATGTCCTCCTGGACCTGACCGGCGATATAGGCCAGCGGTTCGGCGGGCAGGGTGCTGTCGTCGCCGAGCACGAAGGTCTGCTCGATGCCCAATCGGTCGTTGCGCCAATGCCATCGGCCACCATCACGATGCAGCGACATGCTGTCCGGGTAGGACTTCGCCAACTCCCGCATCAGCGTCAGCATGGTGTCCCAGCAGGCCGCCCGCATGTGGCCGAGCACGGCATATCGGGTCGGATCGGCGACCAGGATCTCGGCTCGCTCGGCCAATTCGTGTTCGTACTCGCTGTCGACATCGACCACTCGCTCACCCCAGCGCCCGGCCGGGGTGATCACCGCCGCGCCGGCCGGCTCGACATTGGTCGTGTAGCGGTAACTGTCGGTCGGGAACGGGAACGGAAACGTCTCGATCAGGTCGGATTGTGATATCACACTGCTACCTCCAAAATTTCGCCATCACCGCGGGACACACACGCCATCAACGAGTCCCCCGCACGCTTCTCGTCCTCAGCCAGATAGAGATCACGATGGGTGATTGCACCGGCGGTCACCGGTATCCGGCACTCGCCGCAGACACCTTTACGGCACAGATTCGGGATGTCGATGCCGCGCTGTTCCAGCGCCTCCAACAGCGACATCCCCGAATCGACGGTGATCTGCTCGCCCGTCGACGCGATCCGGGCCTCGAACGGCTCCCCCGGGTCCAGGGCCGCGGAGCCGAAGTGCTCCAGGTGAATTCGGCTGGCCGGCCAGCCGAATTCGACGGCGGCCGCCGTGATGTCCTCGATGAACGCCACCGGACCGCACATGTACAGATGTGTCCCGAACGGCTGATCGGCCAGCGCTTCCCGAAGCTCGGCGACGAACCCGGCCCGGTCGGTATGAACCGCGACCTCGTCGGCCAACGCCGTGACGGTGTCGACATAGGCGCCGCGGCCCGGCCGATGGATGTAGAGCAACCGGGTGTCACGCCCCCACACCCGGGCAGCCCGCAGGTGCGACACCATCGGGGTGATGCCGATGCCCGCGGCGACCAGCAGGTGCCGTCGCGCCCGCAGCACGGGCGCGAACGCGCTGCGCGGCAGACCGGCGATCAGGGTGTCCCCAAGCGTCACGTCATCGTGAATCCACTGTGAGCCACCGGAACCGTCCGCGCATCGCAGCACCGAAATCACATAGGACTCGGGCGCGGACCCGTCCCCGGTGAGCGAGTACGCATTGGACACCGGTCCGCACTCGACGACGATGTGCGCGCCGGCGGGAAACGACGGCAGTGCCGCACCGTCGGGATCGGTGAGGGTCAGGGTGCGAATACCGTCGATCGTGTCGTCGATCGCGGTGACCACCAGCTTGAGGGTGTTCACGCCGGAGTCGCCTCGGCGTCGACCATGAAGCCCAGGTGTGCTCCCACGCGACGTGAAACATGGTAATAGACAAGAAGGTTACGACCACAACCAGCGCAGGGCAGCACATCTTCCAGACTCACCTCGGCGTGGGTGACGGCACGGCAGTGCACACATTGCACCGATCGCGATTCGACATCGCCGGAGGCCACCGTCATCTCGTCGTCGGCGACGCCCAGAGCGACCGCCTCGGCACGCAGCACCAGGCAGGCGTGTGCCGGTCCGGCCATCAGCAGACGCCAGCCGACACGGGCGTCGGCCAGATCATCGCGCAGCGCCGTGATCGCCTCTGCCGTGTCGGCCGCCTGATGCACGCGCACCGCGGATTCGCCTCCGGCGGCGGCGACCTGCTGTCGCCACTGCTGGGCGACCTCGGCCCCCTGCGCACCGAAGGCGATGACGGTCCACGATCGACCGGACAGATCGGCCGGCGGCCGACTGGGGTTCACCGCCCAACCGGGCACGCTCGTCACATCGAGATCAGGTTTCATGAGCCCTTCCGAGTACACCTGGGGTTGACAGGGTTACCTTCCAGGAAACCAGGGTCACGTTTCGTCGATGTGACCCGAGTGTCTCGGGTGGTTGACGCCTAACCTGTCGGCCATGCACATCACGGTCATCGGCGCCGGGATCGCCGGACTGGCCACCGCTGTCGCACTGCGCGGCGCGGGGCACGAGGTGGGCATCATCGAGCAACGCGATGACACCAGCACCGGTGCCGGCATCAGCATCTGGCCGAACGCGCTGGCCGCACTGGACGCCCTCGGGGTCGGCGACCAGGTCCGCGCCGCGGGCGGGCGGGTCAGCGCGGGTGCGATCCGGTGGCGCGACGGGCGCTGGCTGCGCCGGCCCGCACCCGATCGGATCGTCCGTGCGCTCGGCGAGCCACTGGTGGTCATCCACCGCCGGACGCTGACCGACATCCTGGCCGCGGCACTGCCGGCCGGCACGGTCACCCGCGGTATCGGCGCCACCGCAGTGCAGGTGTCACCGGTCACCGCCCGGGTGACGCTCTCGGACGGTTCGGTTACCACCGCGGACGCGGTCGTCGGGGCCGACGGCGTGGATTCGATGGTGGCCCGTCACCTCAACGGGGACCTACCGCGTCGTTATGCGGGATACACGGCCTGGCGCGGAATCGCCGACCATGCACTGGATCCCGCTCTGGCCGGCGAGACGATGGGACCGGGCCTGGAGGTCGGCCACGTTCCGCTGCTGGGCGAGCGCAGCGACGCGCACACCTATTGGTTCGCCACCCAGCGTGCGGCGCCGGGGGCGTCCTCACCCGCCGGCGAATTGGTGCACCTGCAGCGGACATTCGGGGCCTGGCCGGACCCCATCCCGGCGCTGCTGGCGAGTACACCGCCCGACGCGGTGCTGCGCAACGACATCTACGACCGGGCACCCGCGAACTGTTGGGCGCGCGACCGTGCCGTCATCGTCGGTGACGCGGCCCATCCCATGCGCCCGCATCTGGGCCAGGGTGGCTGCCAGGGTGTGGAGGATGCGGCGATCCTGGCGACGCTGACCGCGGGTGGCGCCGATCTGTCCGCGGCATTCCAGCGGTTCGCGGCGTTCCGGGGGAAGCGGGTACGCGCGCTGGTGGCGGAGTCGCGAGCGATCGGGCGGATCGTCAATCTGCGCCCGCCGCTACTGAGCGCGGTCGCCAGTCATGCCTCGGCATTGGTACCGGAGGCGCTCCTGGCGCAGCATCTGGCCGCGGTGGCCGGGCGTTCGGCGTTCACACTGCCGGGCTGAGCTCGTCAGCGCGGCTGGAAGGCACGCACCGCGGACTCCAGGCCCTGGCACATCTGACGGAAATCGAAGATGCCGAGCACCGCGCCGCCGCGGATGGCCGCGCAGCCGGTGGCCGCGGGAGCCGGAGCAGCGGGCAGGCCGGGGGTGCCCCAGACGGCCGGCGTCGCACCACGAGGACCGCACTTGGGCCAGGCCTTCAGCCCCTGGGTGCGCAGCACGTTCTCGGCGACCCGGATCTGCTCGGTGCGCGAGGCCCGGGCCGGGGAGCCCACCCCGCCGTTGGCGTTCCAGGTCGCCTGTTTGAACTGCAGGCCGCCGTAGTGCCCGTTACCGGTGTTGATCGCCCAGTTGCCGCCCGACTCACATTCGGCGATGGCGTCCCAGTTGACGGTGTCGGCACCGGCAGTTGGCGCCAACGCCGTCGGGGCCACGGCGAGTGCGCCGGTCGCGGCGGCCAACATGAGGCCCTTGGCAACGATCTTTTTGGCGGTGTTGCGGATGTTCTGCGTGTAGTTCGACATTTCGATGCGGTCCTTCCCCGACCGGTGACACGAAGACCGCGAACCAAGTGTTGGTGCGTTCTTGCGCCGCGGTTATCCGGTTTCTCGGGTGACGAACCTCACCTGTTACGAACGGGGCTGAAGTTTTAGCGGTTTCTTATGCGACACGCGGTGTTTGTGAGAAAACAATGGCGCCGAGTGTGATCACTCGGCGCCATTGTGATGTTTCTGCTAAGAGCGGGTCAGCCCCGGCCGCCACAGGTCGGCCATGCGCCGATGCCCTGGCTGGCCAGGACGTTCTCGGCAACCCGGATCTGCTCTTCCCGGCTGGCGGCGTGCGGAGCACCCGATCCGCCGTTGGAGCTCCAGGTGCTCATGGTGAACTGCAGGCCACCGTAGTAGCCATTACCCGTGTTGATCGCCCAGTTGCCGCCCGACTCGCAGGCCGCAACGGC
This sequence comes from Mycobacterium sp. C31M, assembly GCF_053345865.1. Lineage (NCBI taxonomy): Bacteria > Bacillati > Actinomycetota > Actinomycetes > Mycobacteriales > Mycobacteriaceae > Mycobacterium > Mycobacterium sp. C31M. The sequence goes on from NZ_JBKFAX010000007.1 coordinate 248,774, forward strand.
ATCCCAGTTCACGGAGTCCGCATGTGCGGTTCCGGTCGCCAGCACGACCGGGGCGGCTACGAACGCCCCAGCGATGGCGGCCATACCGAACGTCTTGCGGATGTTCTTCAACGTCAATCCTCTCGCCGAGCGCGCGCCAAAGAACACGTCCACACGAATGCGGACGCGAAAGCCTGAATGCATCAGGCGGCGAGATTGGGGCGTGCCGTCTCGGTCGGGCACGACAGTGGGAGGCGAAACGGTGCCTCGCCGGGCGCTTCGCCCGGCTGCCGGCGAACTACACAACAGTCCGCAATGGCCCACTCACACGCAGGTGCTTGAATGTGAAATTGTTTGCTCCGTACTGGAGTTGAAAATGAACGTACAAAACTCCACCGACGAAGTCACTTCAATGACGAACGTGTCGCACTTTGATCACGAGACGATCACGGTGCAGCGCTTTCGATAACCGCGCAGGTCAACCAGGAATTCGCGGCGTAACCCTTGATCGCAGGTCGAGACGTATTCGGTGAGGCAGATCACACGGATTTTGTGAGCTGCACCACCTGGCCACGCGTCGCCACCCGCGGCCTGCTCCTCTGAGTACCCGAAATCAAGCCTGTGACACACGATTCGGTCCGCCCAATCGTGGATTCAGTTCGCTGCCCGTAGATGTTGGCCCAGGATCTTCCATGTTGACGTAATATGCTGCTGCACAGTCGATTAACTCGACTTGAATACCTACAGCCAACAGTGGCCGCCGACAGCACCTTTCGACGTCAGCGTGTCAGGTTTCGCTCTAAAGCATCTCCGGTGCAACACCTTTCGACACTCCCGGCACCACCTCTGCGCTACGCACAGATGAGGGCACGTCGACAGCACCGCGACGCACCGGCAGCCCGCAACGGCCGCCGGCGACAACGGCAGGAGTTAGACACGTTAACCATCAGCAGATAGCCAATTGCCAACCGTATTCCAATCTTTCGCGTGTCGGCTACGATCGACCAAAGACACTGCAGCACAACAACTTATGGCGACACCGGCGCCACACTGCGTCCACCCGGCCGGCCTCGGCGTGAAGAATTCGTACGTTCACAACCTCGTTATACGAACGTTATCGAACGAATAGAAATTGCATATCGATAAATTCGGACGATTTGGCGTCAGAATTGTGCATTTGCTGCACCCGTGTCAGAAAAATCAGGCCAGCAGGTCGGCCGGGGTGTTGACATTGGTCAGCGCCCGCTGGGGTTCCATGACGATGCGTTGAGTGTCGGCGGCATCCACCAAGGCCCGCATGCTGCGCTCACCCGCGGCGATCAACTCATCGGCAAGACCGGCGAGACCAGTGCGATACAGGCCCGCAAGATAGTGGTCGCGTCCGTCCCACGGCAGCAACACCGCGGCATCGGCAGTGCCGGCGGGTGCCAGCAGCACGTCGATCAGGTCACTCGTCAGATGCGGCATGTCGACCGCACACACAAAAACCCACTCGGCTCCGGCCTCGGCGGCGGCACGCAGACCACGGGCGGTCGCCAGCAGTGGACCGACACCACGGACCTCGTCACGCAGGATCTGCGCGGACAACTCCGGCAGCGCCTGCCCGGGCGCGGCGATCACAAACACCGGTTCACAGCGGGTGCCAACCGTGTCGACCACCCGCTCCACCAGCGTGGATCCTTCGAAGACCAGGGTGGCCTTGTCCCGCCCCATCCGGCGTGACGCGCCACCGGCCAGCACAACGGCGGCCGGTCGCGGGGTCACACCAGCAGGTTAATCCACCGACCAGGTGTCTTTACCGCGAAGCAGAGATTGCAGTGCGGCCGTGTCGTGCGCCTTGGCCTCCCGCGCCGCGGCGATCTGGTTGCGGGCGGCATCGTCGTAGGTCGGCTTGTGCACCTGACGGAAGATGCCCATGACCATGTGATCGAGGTTCTGCTCGCTCAATCGCGACAGGGCGAAGGCATAGGCCGGATCGTCGAGGGTGGCGTCGTGCACCACGATCTGATCGGCCGGCACGTCGGCGGTCTTGGCGACCTCCAGGCCGAAACCGGACTTGATCACCGCATACTCGCCGTCGGCACCGAATGTGATGGGCTCACCGTGGCGGACGTTGATCAGCCGGTCCTCGGCGCCTTCCTTACGCAACGCATCGAAGGAGCCGTCGTTGAAGATCGGGCAGTCCTGCATGATCTCGACCAGCGCGGCACCACGATGCTGGGCTGCACCGCGCAGCACCTCGGTCAGACCCTTGCGGTCGGAATCCAGCGCGCGACCGACGAAGGTGGCCTCGGCGCCCAGCGCCAGCGACACCGGGTTGAACGGGTAGTCCAGCGAGCCCATCGGGGTGGACTTGGTGACCTTGCCGACCTCCGAGGTCGGCGAGTACTGCCCCTTGGTCAGACCGTAGATCCGGTTGTTGAACAGCAGGATCGTAATGTTGATGTTGCGGCGCAGCGCGTGGATCAGGTGGTTGCCACCGATCGACAGCGAGTCGCCGTCACCGGTGACGACCCACACCGACAGATCCTCGCGGGCCAGCGCCAGGCCGGTCGCGATGGTCGGGGCGCGACCGTGGATCGAGTGGAAGCCGTAGGTCTCCAGGTAGTACGGGAAGCGGCTGGAGCAGCCGATGCCGCTGACGAACGCGATGTTCTCGCGGCGCAGCCCCAGCTCGGGCAGGAAGTTACGGATGGTGTTGAGGATGACGTAGTCACCGCAACCGGGGCACCAGCGGACCTCCTGGTCACTGGTGAAGTCCTTGCCCTTCTGTGGCTGGTCGGTGGTCGGCACCAGGGCCGTCCCGTTCAGCGCATCGGTGAGGCCCAGATCGGTCCCAATAAGGTCGGTCATGCGTCAGCCCCCACACCCAGATCGACGGTGGCCGCGGCCAACCGTGCAAACCTTGCCTTGTCAGTTTCCTTCTCACGCAACGTGCCGTCCAACGCGGCGTCGATGATGCCCTCGACCTCGTCGGCCAGGAAGGCCATGCCCTCCACCTTGGTGACGGACTGGACGTCGACCAGATACTTGCCGCGCAGCAGCAGGGCCAGCTGGCCGAGATTCATCTCCGGCACGACCACCTTCGGGTACTTACGCAATACCTCTTCGAGGTTGGCCGGGAACGGATTCAGGTGGCGCAGCTGGGCGTGCGCGACCTTGATCCCGTTGCGCCGGGCCCGCCGGCAGGCCTCACCGATCGGGCCGTACGAGCTGCCCCAGCCCAGCATCAGCAGTTCCGCGTCGTCGGTCGGGTCGTCGACCACCAGATCGGGCACCGTGATGCCGTCGATCTTGAGCTGGCGCAGCCGGACCATGAGGTCGTGGTTCTTGGGCTCATACGAGATGTTGCCAGAGCCATTGGCAGCCTCCAGACCGCCGATGCGGTGCTCCAGTCCGGGCGTGCCGGGGACGGCGAACTGTCGGGCCAGTGTCTCCGGGTCACGCGCGTACGGCTCGAACGGCTCCCCCGACTTGGCGAAGGTGTGCTCGATGGCCGGGTAGGTGCTGATGTCCGGGATGCGCCACGGCTCCGAGCCGTTGGCGATGGCTCCGTCGGACAGGATGATCACCGGCGTGTGATAGCCGATCGCGATCCGCACGGCCTCCACCGCGATGTCGAAGCAATCCGACGGCGAGCAGGGTGCCAGCACCGCGACCGGCGACTCGCCGTTGCGGCCGTACAGTGCCTGCAGCAGGTCGGCCTGTTCGGTCTTGGTCGGCAGGCCGGTCGACGGACCGCCGCGCTGCACGTCGATGACGATCAGCGGCAGCTCGGTCATCACCGCCAGGCCGATGGCCTCGGACTTCAGCGAGACACCCGGGCCCGACGTGCTGGTCACACCCAGCGCGCCGCCGTAGGAGGCACCGATCGCGGCGCCGATGCCGGCGATCTCGTCCTCGGCCTGGAACGTCATGACGTTGAAGTGCTTGTACTTCGACAACTCGTGCAGGATGTCGCTGGCCGGGGTGATCGGGTAAGTGCCGAGCACCACCTGGATCCCGGAGAGTTGTCCGGCCGCGACGATGCCGTAGGCCAGTGCGGTGTTACCCGAGATCTGGCGGTACTCGCCCTGCTTGAGTTTGGCCGGGGCCACCTCGTAGGTGGTGGCGAACGCCTCGGTGGTCTCGCCGTAGTTCCAGCCGGCCTTCAGCGCCAGCACGTTGGCCTCGGCGATCTCGGGCTTGCGGGCGAACTTCTCGCGGATGAAGGCCTCGCTGGCCTCCAGCTCACGGCCGTACATCCAGGACAGCAGGCCGAGCGCGAACATGTTCTTGGCGCGCTGGCCGTCCTTCTTGGTGGCACCGATCGCCTCGACCGCACCCAGGGTGAGGGTGGTCATGGCCACCGACTGCACCACATAATCGGACAGTTCGTCGTTCTCCAGCGGGTTCGCGTCATAGCCGACCTTGGCCAGGTTGCGCTTGGTGAACTCGTCGGAGTTGGCGATGATCAGGCCACCGCGCGGCAGGTCACCGACATTGGCCTTCAGCGCCGCCGGGTTCATCGCCACGAGCACGTCGGGACGGTCACCGGCGGTGAGGATGTCGTAATCGGCGATCTGGATCTGGAACGACGAGACGCCCGGCAGCGTGCCCTGTGGTGCACGGATCTCGGCCGGGTAGTTCGGCTGGGTCGCCAGATCGTTGCCGAAAAGGGCGGCCTCCGAAGTGAAGCGATCCCCGGTAAGCTGCATTCCGTCACCGGAGTCGCCGGCGAAGCGGATGACGACCTTTTCCAGCTTCTGCCGCGGAGCGCCGGTGCTGCCGTTCTGACCCACGACTTCCTGCCTTTCACGCCCAGGCCAGTCGCTGTGGCCGGGTGGGCGTTACGTCACTGAATTTTTTGTGTCACTGCGAGTAACCAGTATGGCACTTCTCTTAGGGTGTCGATTGCCAGACGAACCGGCGACACGCGGGTTGCGTTGGGGCGAACGCCCAGTTCAGCCGCATCTAGCGTGTGTCCGGCGACACATCGTGTGGTTTTCGTCACTTTTGGAGAATGTCATTCTCTAAGGATCTGGTTACTGCGCAGTAGCCGTCGCGTAGCAGCATGACCGCTACCCTTGACACCTGTCAAGTTTGATCAGGGTGTGGTCACGCAGACCGGACCTGGACCCTCTTCTGCAGCTCGCGAGCCACCAACTCGCTGGCGATCTCGACGGCACGGCGCGGGTCGGCACCCATGGCCCGATGTGCGACGTAACTTGCGGTGAACATGTCACCGGCTCCGGTGGTCTGCACATCCATCACGCGCCATGCCGCAGGCACCCGCACCACAGTGCCGTCCTTATATATGTCGCAGCCCTCGGAACCGTAGGTCACCAGGATCTCCGGGACACCCAGCCATTCGGCGGTCGACAGATCGAACGGACCGTCGGCGACGATGACGGCCTCGTCCTCGGCCAGCTTGAGCGTGCTGAGGTGACGCAGCAGTTCGGGCGAAAAGTTACGGTCCAGCGACAGTGGGCCGATGCGATCGGCGCGCACCAGACCCTGCCCGTCGTAGGCGATGCGGTGCCCGCGGGCCGCCAGATGCGCCAGCGTCTCGGCCGGGAAGTCGGTGCGCAGCAGTGGCGCCAGGTGGATCCAGGTGGTGCGCGGGTCGTCGAGATCGACGTCGGCCGGGGTCCACACCGGGCCGATCGCCTGCACCCCCATGTGCCGATGATCGGTGTCGTCGTAGTCCAGGCTGAAACCACTCGTGCGATCCGACGGCAGCAGCCGCACCAGCGAACCGAACCGTTCCAATACCGGGTCGAAGAGCTCGTGGTGCGTCTGCTCGCCCATCGCGACGATATGCGCGACACCGGGGGCGCTCTCCAACGCCACACCCGCGAAGGATGCGCAGCCGCCGGGGGTCGGGGCACCGCCGTTGATGACGTCGATCGCCAGATTGCCCAGCACGGTCACGCCGGGGACGAGCTCTGGCGCCATCAATCGAACTCCCCCGGTCTCGGTCTGGATATGGTCTTCGGCGCACAACGAATGGCCGTGGGCGGAAATGGTAGTCGCCTTGGCTGCGAATCAGCGATTCCGTCGTCGCAGGTCACATCCCGCACATGCCGTGCGCGACGTCATCCGGGCAGGTTGTACGGGGTGATGACCTGGATGGGTGTCGCACGTACCGGTTCCTCGGGCAGCGCCCGGTGCTGGGCCAGGATCACCCGCAGCGCCAGTCGAGCATCGGCACGCAGATCGTTGTGCAGCACCACCGACAGCTTGCCGTCGCGCAGCAGCCGACGATTGTCGACATCGAGATCGTGCGCGACGAAGACGCGGCAGGCCCGGCCCAACTTCTCGAAGGCCGCGACGGTGGCGCTGTTCCCGCCGCCGGGTGAGTACACCGCCTCGATACCCGGATGGCGCCGCAGGGCGTCGAGCACCAGACCCTCGTTGGTGGCGTCGATCCCGTCGCTGTCGCTGACCTCGACGACCTCGCGCCCCGACTTGCGCAGCCCGGAGCGGAACCCGACCTCACGCTCGCCTTCACCACGGAACACCGTGCGGCTCAACGTGATCAACACGTCGCCGGCCGCATCCCCCAGCCACTGGTCGACCAGATAGGCCGCGGTGACGCCGGCACCATGGTTGTCGATCCCGACATACGCGCACCGATCACTGTTGGCGATATCGGTGGTGTAGGTGACCACCGGCACCCCGGACGCGGCCAACCGGTCGACGGCCTCGGCGACCGCAGGCTCGTCCTGCGCCTTGAGAATGACGCCGTGGCTGCCGCGGATCTTGGCCAGCGTCTCCACGGTCTGGGCCGCCGAGCCCGTCTCCCACAGATGGAACCGGGCGCGCAGGGCGGCCGGCGCAAAGGCGGGTAATTCGGCTTCGACGGCGGCGCGGAACGCGTCGGAGAACCGCTGCGGGGTCTGCATCACCACGTCGATCAGGTAGCGGCGCCCGTTCAGCCGCAACTGCGCCCGTTGCTTGTCGAGGTCGGCGATCGCCTGCATCACCTCGGCCCGGGTGTTCTCCCGAACCCCCGGCCGGTCGTTGAGGACGCGATCGACCGTTGCTTCGCTCAGACCGGACTGCTGCGCGATCTCGCGGACCTTGTATCGGTGCATGCGACTCCCGCCTGTCAGACGAATGGTGAGGGTTTTTTGATGGTTTCCTGCTGTTGATTGCGGCTCGTGTCACAGCAAGACTAACGGTCATGTCCGCATCCCTCACCCGCTCCGTCGACTGGATCACCGAGTCGGACTGCGATCTGGCGGCGTTCGGCCGCCAGGTTCTGCGCGACACCGATCTGGCCGAGTATCCGCACGCCGTCGACGTCCGCCGCAATGTGCTGGTCTACTCGGCTGCCTCGATCGACGGCGCCGATCGCCGGGCGCTGCAGGCCGAACTGATCCGCGCCCTGACCGACGGCCCAGGGGTCGTGGTGTTCGAGGGCGCCTTCGACCATGACATCACCGATCGCGCGACGGCGGCCTTCGACGACATCATCGCCGCGCAGCGCGCTGCAGGCGGTGCCGCCGGTGACCACTTCGGCAAGGCCGGCGCCAACGACCGGGTCTGGAACGCGGCGCAGAAGCTCGCCCTGCACTCCCCCGCGGTGTACGCCGAGTACTACGCCGCCGACACGCTTGCGCTGGTGCCGCAGGCCTGGCTCGGCCCCCGCTACCAGGTGACCTCACAGGTCAATGTCGTCAATCCCGGTGGCGCGGCGCAGGTTCCGCACCGCGACTATCACCTCGGTTTCGTCAATGTCGATCAGCTGGCGCTCTACCCGGCGCATATGCACCGCATGTCGGCGGCATTGACCCTGCAGGGCGCGGTGGCGCACTGCGACATGCCGCTGGAGAGTGGGCCGACGATGTTGCTGCCCTATTCGCAGCGCTTCGAGGCCGGCTACATCGCGTTCTACCGGCCGGAGTTCATCGACTTCTTCGCCGAGCACCACGTTCAGGTGCCGCTGCGCAAGGGTGACGCGGCGTTCTTCAACCCCGCGCTGTATCACGGTGCGGGGAGCAATGCTTCGGCCGATATCAGCCGGATGGCAAACCTGCTGCAGATCTCTTCACCGTTCGGCCGGGCGATGGAATCGCTGGACCGCACGGCGATGATCCGGGCGGTTTACCCCACCCTGCTGGCAATGAAAAAAGACGGCCGCTCCGATCGCGATCTGGTCAATATCGTCAACGCCACCGCCGAGGGCTACGCCTTCCCGACCAATCTCGATTCCGACCAACCCATCGGCAGTCTGGCCCCGCCCAGTCAGGTCGACACCGTGCTGGCCGCCCTGGCCGACGGAGCCGACCCCGCCACCCTCGACATCGCACTCAACGCACAGAACGAACGGAGAAACCCATGACCACCATCGGCGTGATCGGACTGGGCCGCATCGGCGCATTCCACACCGAAACCCTTGCCGCCCTTGACGGCATCGACGGGTTGGTGATCACCGATGAACGTCCCGACGTGACCGCAGCGGTGGCCGCCAAGCACGGCGCCAAGGCCGTCGGATCGGTCGATGAACTGCTGACCGCCGGTGTCGACGGTGTCGTGGTGGCCGCGGCCACCCCGGCCCACGCCGAACTCACCCTGGCCGCGGTCGAGCGGGGCATCCCCACCTTCTGCGAGAAGCCGATCGCCTCCACGGCGGCCGAAAGCGCCCGGGTGGCCGAGATCATCACCCGCTCAGGTGTGCCGGTGCAGGTGGGTTATCAGCGTCGCTTCGATGCGGCCTTCGCCGCCGCCAAGGCCGCCGTCGACAGCGGCAGCCTCGGCATCCTGCACACCGTGCGCAGCACCACCATGGATCCCGCACCGCCGCCGATGGACTACATCAAGGGTTCGGGCGGCATCTTCCGCGACTGCGCCGTGCACGATTTCGACATCGTCCGGTGGATCACCGGCCAGCACGCCGTGGAGGTGTACGCCACCGGCACCGTGCAGGGCGACCCGCTGTTCACCGAGTACGGCGATGTGGACACCGCCGCCGTGGTGGTCCGGTTCGACGGCGGCGCGCTCGGCGTGATCTCCAACGCCCGCTACAACGCCCGGGGTTACGACTGCCGCCTGGAGATCCACGGGTTCGACGACAGCGTCGCCGCCGGCTGGGATCAGGGCGCGCCGATCGCGAACATGGATCCGTCCAACGATTTTCCGACCGGGCCTGCGCACAACTTCTTCATGGACCGCTTCACCGAGGCGTTCCGCACCGAGCTCGCCGGTTTTGTCGAGGTCGCCAAGGGCGGTCCGGTCCGCGGCGCGACCGTGGCCGACGCCGTCGAGGTCGCCTGGCTGGCCGAGGCGGCCACCGAGTCCCTACGCCGGGGTGCCCCGGTCCGCATCCAGGAGGTCAAGCAGTGAAAATCGCCGGAGCACCCATTTCGTGGGGCGTATGTGAGGTTCCCGGCTGGGGCTACCAGCTCGACTCGGACCGCGTGCTGACGGAGATGCGTCAGGCGGGCCTGACCGCAACGGAATTGGGCCCGGAGGGCTTCCTGCCCACCGACACGACCGAACTGGTGACGCTGCTCGACGGCTACGGTCTCGCGTGCGTCGGCGGATTCGTGCCGGTAGTGCTGTTCAAGGATGACCATGATCCGGCCGACGACCTCGCCGGGCCGCTGGAATCACTCGTCGCGGCGGGTGCCGGGGTGGTCGTGCTGGCCGCGGCAACCGGCCTCGACGGTTACGACGAGCGTCCCGTCCTCGACGAGAACCAATGGCACACATTGCTTTCCAATCTGGACCGGCTGGCCGAGATCGTGGCGGCACGGGGCCTGATGGCAGTGCTGCACCCGCATGTCGGCACCATGGTCGAGAACCGCGCCGAGGTCGACCGGGTGCTGGCGGGCTCACGGATTCCGTTGTGCCTGGATACCGGACACCTGCTGATCGGTGGTACCGATCCGCTGGCGCTCACCAGGGAGGTCCCCGAGCGCATCAAGCATGCCCACCTCAAGGATGTTGATGCCGCGCTGGCCGCCAAGGTGCAGTCCGGTGAGCTGACCTACACGCAGGCGGTCGCCGCGGGTATGTACGTGCCGCTGGGCGCCGGTGACGTCGATATCGCCGGCATCGTCAAGGCGTTGGAGGACAACGGTTTCGACGGGTGGTACGTGATGGAGCAGGACAACATTCTGGACGGTGAGCCGGCCGGCGACGGCCCGCTCGCCGATGTGGTGGCCAGCGTGGCCTTCCTGCAGGGTGCGGCTGCCAGCGTGACTTCGTGACGGCATTGCGGATCGGCGTCCTCGGCGCGTCACGGATCGCCGAGGACGCCATCGTCGGTCCGGCCGCCGAGCTCGGTCACCGGTTGGTCGCCGTCGCGGCGCGCGACCGGGGTCGCGCGCAGGACTTCGCGCAGAAGTACGGTGTGGAACGCGTCGTCGATTCGTACCAGGACGTCATCGACGATTCTGAGGTCGACGTGGTCTACAACCCGCTGGCGAACGCGCTGCATGCGCCCTGGAACCTGGCCGCGATCGCGGCGGGCAAACCGGTGTTGAGCGAAAAACCGTTCGCCCGAGATCATTCCGAGGCCGTGCGGGTGGCCACGGCGGCGACGGACGCCGGTGTCAGCGTGTTGGAAGGGTTTCACTACTTCTTCCATCCGGTGACTCGGCGGGCCTTCGAACTCACCCGAACCGGTGCGCTCGGCGCGATCGAACGGGTCGAGGTTCGGATGGGGATGCCCGAACCCGCGGCGACGGACCCGCGTTGGTCGCTGGAACTCGCCGGCGGCGCACTGATGGATCTGGGCTGCTACGCCCTGCACATCATGCGGTCGTTGGGCAGCCTCGGCCTCGGCACACCGTCGATCGCCGGTGCCCGAGCCGACCAACGGTCCCCGGGTGTCGATGCGCGCAGTGAGGTCGACATCGCGTTCTCCGGCGGGGCCACCGGCCTGTCCACGAACTCGATGGTGGAGCAGGAGTATTCGTTCACCCTGCGTATCGTCGGCTCGGCCGGCGAGGCACTGGTGCACGATTTCATCCGGCCCAGCCACGATGACCGTCTGACGGTCAGCACGACCGGCGGGACAGTCGTCGAGCACCTGGGCACCCGGGCGTCCTACACGTATCAACTCGAGGCGTTCGCCGCACATGTTCGCCACGGCGAGCCGCTACCGTTCGGTACCGAGGACGCCGTGGCGAACATGGCACTGGTCGACGCGGCCTACCGGGCGGCGGGTCTGGAGCCGCGCTGACTCAGTGCGCGAAGTAGCGGTCGGCCAGCGCGGTCAGGGTCGATTCGATGCCGTCGGCATTCTTCTTCTGCATGCCGAGCAGCTCGATCACGAACGGCACCTTCGCCGTCGAGTAGTCGAAGGTCTCGGTGACCTTGGTGGTGCCCGGGGCGACCTCGGTCAGCTCCCAGCGCCAGCGGTGACCGAGTGGATGCTGCCATTCGACCAGCCGATTCTCCTCGACGGCGGTGGCCGTGGAGGTGATCTTGTAGGGCAGACCGAACTGCGTCATGCCTACGGTGAACTTGTCACCGGTGTTCAGCCGGTGCGGCCCGTGCACCTCGACATCCCGGACCGTCCCCGATCCGTCGAGGTCATGGTGCCGATGCGGGTCGGCGATGATCTCGAACAGCGTGCCGATCGGAGCCGTGACCTGCACGCTGCGACTCACGGCGTGCGGTCCGGCATCTTCTGTCTTCAGTGTCGACGATGTCATCGATATGACGTACCCGGTGGCCGGTCTCGCTACACACCGCCACCGTGTTCGGCGCTGAGCAGCACCTTGACGATATCGGCGCCGCCGCGCAGATCGGTGAATGCCTGCAGGCCGGCGTCGACCGGGGCGATCCTGCTGATCAGCGGGTCGATATCGACAACACCGCGGTCGAGCAGGTCGATCGCCATGGCGAACTCCTGCTCGTAGATGAAGCTGCCGCGGATGGTGATCTCCTTGAACACCAGATCGGGCGCCTGGTAGTGCGGCGGCCTCGGCGCGACACCGGTGACGGTCAGCACGCCGCGCGGACGCAGCACCCGCAGTGCCGTCTCGATGGCGGCGGGCACACCGGAGGCCTCGAACCCGTATGCCGGTGCCTTCGCCGGGTCGTCGAACACACCCCCGAGATCCGCGGTGAGCGGGTCGATCACGGTATCGGCCCCCATCACAACGGCCTTGGCCGCACGCGCCGGGGTCGGCTCCAGGACCGTGATCCGTCCCGTCCCCATCGCGCGCAGCAGAGCGATGATCAACAGCCCGATCGGCCCGGCACCGGAGACCAGAACGTCATCCCCCATGCCGATACCGGACCGGCGTACCCCGCGGAGCGCGGTGGCCAGCGGTTCGACCCAGGCGCCCTGCCGGGTGCTGACACCCTCGGGCAGTCGGTGCAGCACCTTGGTGGGGACCGCCGCATACGGCGCCATGCCACCGTGGCGGGCCACCCCGACGGCGGTCCGGAACAACTCGGTGCACAGGTTGAACTGCCCGGCCCGGCAGAAGGCGCAGCGACCGCACCAGTCTCCGTTGGGATTCACACACACCCGGTCGCCCACCGACAGGTTGTCGACCTCGCGCCCGAGTTCGACGATCACACCGGCGAACTCGTGCCCCAGCGCGACACCGGCGGAGAATCCCTGCGCACTCGCGTGCAGATCGCTACCGCAGATACCGCAGTAGTCGACGCGGACCACCACCTCGCCGGCAGCCGGGCTCGGGTCGGGGATGTCACCGAGATGTTCGACGCCGTCGGATCCGAGCAGAACGGCCTGCATCAGTTGTTCTCCTCCAGTCCGCTGGGCCAGGATTCGGCATGTACCTCGGCGGTGGCGGCCAGCACGTCGGCCAACAGGGTCTCGTCGATCGGCGCGGTGGCGGCCCGCACCGCCGAATCCAGGTGGTGTGCCTTGGTGGTGCCGATGAGAGTGGTCGCGCACCCGCTGCGCTGAATGGCGAACTGATTGGCCAGGAACGAGATATCGGCACCGCGTTCGGCGCAGATCGCACGGGCCCGATCGGCGGCGGCCTGGATGCGCGGGCCGGTCGGGACATCGGCCTTGAGCCCACCCGGTGTGAGCAGACCGAGGGCGACGGCCGCCGCGTTGATGACCGCGGTGCCGTTCATGTCGGCCACCGGCAGCAGACCGGTGGTCAGCTCGGTGTTGAGCAGGGTGAAATGTGCGTAGTTGAGCACGGTGTCGAGATCGGTCTCGGTGACGGCCCGGCGAAGCGTGTGCAACGGGTAACCCGTCATACCGATGAATCGGCACTTGCCCTCATCCCGCAGCCGCACCAGTTCGGCGTAGGCATCCTCGAAAACCGGCTCCAGGCCCACGAACTCGATATCGTGCAGTTGCAGGATGTCCACGTGGTCGCGCTGCAGCAACCGCAAGCTGTGGTGGAATCCCTCCCGAATCCTGTTGGGCGAGAAGTCGAACTCGTCGAAACCGTAGCGACCGGCCTTGGTGCCCACGATCACCGGCTCGGTGATGTTCTTCAGTGCCTTGCCGAGTCGCTCCTCGGCCAGTCCCCCGCCGTAGTACGGCGACGAATCGAAGAAGTTGATACCCGCGGCGATCGCGTCGTGGACCGCGCCGATACCGGCATCCTCGTCGGTGGCACCGAACATGTCCCCCAGCGGTGCGGTGCCGAATGACACCGCGGACACCTCCAGGCCCGTCTTGCCGAGAACCTCGTACTTCATGCGCCGTCCGCCTGGGTCGAATCCGGCAGGGCTGCAGCGATCCTGCGGCGCATCAACGGACACCCTCGGTGGCGTAGGTGGCGATCTGTTCGACGTTGGACTCGTCGATGAAGGACGGCCCGGTCAGAATGGGCTGTCCGCCGCCGAGGATGCTCCGGTTGTTGAGGTAGTTGGCCAGCGTGTCGACGGCCTGGTACCCCTGCAGCCAGGGCTGCTGGTCGACGGCGAAGGCGACCTTGCCGTCCTCGATGGCCTTCATCAACTCGGCATTCGTATCGAAAGTGGCGACGGTGATGTCCCGTCCGGTGGCCTCGACGACAGGCAGCGCCGTCATGGCGTAGGACGCGTTGAGGGTGATGAGGGCATCGATTGCCGGGTCTTGCGCGAGCTTGGCCTCGATCGTCGACCGCGCGGCGGACATGTCGAAGCCCGCCAGATACACCCGCTCGGTGGTACCGCCGCTGGATCCATTTTCGGCACCGCCGAAGCCTGCCTCCACCCCGTTGCACCGCTTGTCCAGTGCGGGCACACCCTGTTCGTGCACCACACACAGCACCTTCTGCGCGCCGGCCTCCTTGAGCCGCTCGCCGGCGGCGGTCCCCGCGATGACCTCGTCCTGGCCGATGTACATCAGCGCATCCGCGCGCTTCCAATCGTCGTAGCCGGAGTTGAAGGCGACCACCGGAATGCCTGCGGCGACGGCCTTCTTCGCGACGTCGATGAGCGCCTCGGGGTTGGCGAGGTCCAGCGCGATCGCATCGACATCGGAGTCGATCGCGTTCTGCACCAACGTCGCCTGCTTGTCCGGCTGCGGATCCGAGGAGTACCGCAGGTCGATGTTGTTGGTCTCGGCGCCCTGCTTCGCACCCTTGCGCAGGATGTCGACGAACGCGTCGCTGGGATTCCAGTGTCCGACCATCGCGACGGTGTGCCGCGGCAGGTTCACGTTGACCGCGCCGACGTCACCGCCCTGGGTATCGGGCTTTCCGCCGGTCCCGCTACACGCGGAGGCACTGAGTGCAATTGCGGCGGCCGCAACGGCCGTCTTCATCCATCGATTCACGGGATTTCCTACTCGGTCGGTGGGATTGCTCCGGTCTATTTGACCGGTCTAAGTTCGACTGCGACAACTATGAGCCCCGTCACACGACCCTGTCAAGAGTTCCGGGAGAACCGATCGGCGAACGACGCAGATCTATTGCAGTCGAGAAGGTTTCAGATCAGTCTTGGGCCGGCGCGACGGTGGTCGCACGGATCGCCAGCTGCGGCTGCAGCACCCAGGACTCCGGCGACGTACGGCCGCCGTCCAACCGCGACACCACGGCATCCACGGCCTTGTCCGCCTGCTCGCGCGGCTGCTGACTGACGGTCGTCAGATCGATATGACCGAGTCGCGCCAGGGCACTGTCGTCATATCCGGTCACCGAGATATCCTCGGGCACAAGCATTCCGGATCGCCGCAAGGTGTCGATGACACCCACCGCCATCCGGTCGTTGGCACATACCACCGCCGTCGCCGTCGAACCCTCGCCGACCAACTGGGCGGCGGCGGCCATCCCGGAATCCTCGGTGAAATCCCCTTCGATGACCCGCGCCTCACCGTCGAGTGCATGCCTGCGCATCGCCCGCAGATAGCCGTTGCGACGGTCCGCCGCGATGACGCCCTCGCCCGCGGCGACGTGCACGATGCGACGGTGCCCGAGTTGGTACAGGTGGTCCACCACGGCACCGATACCGCGACCGTCGGCGGTACGGACCACATCCAGTGAGTCGGCCGAGATACGCCGGCCGATCACGACGGTCGGTAGCCGCGATCCGAGCTCGGCCAGGGTTGTGTTCGGCAGCTCGGTGCCGATCAGCAACAGCCCCTCGGCACGAAAGTCCAGCAGGGTCTCGATCACCTTGGATTCGTCGTGGGTGGGTGTCACCGCACCCAACACCACCTCGTAGCCGGCCCGGTCCGCCGCCGCCACGATGTTCTCGACGATCTCGGCGTGAAAGCTGTTGCGAATATTGGTGGTGACCCCGATGAGGTGGGTTCGCCGCGCGGTCATCATCGCGGCGGTCCGGTTGATCCGGTAGCCGAGCTCATCGGCCGCCGCGAGCACCTTCTCGCGCGTTTCCGCACTGGGGCCGGGCGCCTTACGGAAGACCAACGACACCAAGGCCTTGGACACCCCGACCTTGTCGGCGATGTCCTGCATCGTCGGCCGATCCTGACGCTCTGGCATGCACCGATGATCCGTGACGGCCCTAGACCGGTCAAGCTGACATACGGCTGCGGCGCGGTTTCGCACCCCTCGGAGTGCGCAACCGCGCCGCGAGCGTCGGTGTTACTTGCTGGCGCGCAGCTCGTGAGACAGCGCTTCGAGCTCGTCGCCGCCGGCCATCTGCTGGGTCAGGTGTTCGAGGGTGATCTCGTCGTAGGTGCAGTCGAGCTTCTGCCGACCACGGTTGAGCAGCACGAAGTGGTCGCCGACCATATGTGCGTGATGCGGGTTGTGCGTGATGAACACGACGCCGAAACCGGCTTCCTTGGCCGCGGTGATGTACTTGAGCACCACACCGGACTGCTTGACGCCCAGTGCCGCGGTCGGTTCGTCCAGGATCAGAACCCGCGCCCCGAAGAACACCGCCCGAGCGATCGCGACGCATTGGCGCTGGCCTCCCGAGAGCGACCCGATCGGTGCATCGACATCGGGCAGTTCGATGCCCATCTTGGACAGTTCCGCCAAGGTGGTGGCGCGCATCGCGTTGGCGTCCAACGAGAACGGGAAGGACTTCTTGCGCACCTCCTGGCCGAGGAAGAAGTTGCGCCACACCGGCATCAGCGGAACGACGGCCAGGTTCTGGTACACCGTCGCGATGCCCTTGTCCAGGGCATCGGCCGGTGACGAGAACTTCAGCGCCTCACCGTCGACGAGCAGTTCACCCTCGGTCTGCTGGTGCAGGCCGGCGATGATCTTGATCAGCGTCGACTTTCCTGCGCCGTTGTCACCGAGGATGCCGGTCACCTCACCGGCGTGCACCCGCAGCGAGATGTCCTTGAGCGCAGTGATGTTGCCATAGGTCTTGCCGACGTTACGGAGCTCGACAAGTGGCGTCTTACCGCCGGCGGGAATCTCGCTGTCCGGCTTCTCAACTGAAATCGTCATGGAATCACTTCTTCGCTGCGTAGTTACGGAAGGCGTTGTTGGCGATCACCGCGAACAGCAGCATGCCGCCGAGGAAGAACTTGAACCAGTCCGGGTCCCAGCCCGCGTAGACGATGCCCTGGTTCGTCATACCGAAGATGAAGGCGCCGATGGCGGCCCCGATCGCGGTGCCGTAGCCACCGGTCAGCAGGCAGCCACCGATCACCGCGGCGATGATGTAGAAGAACTCGTTGCCGATGCCCTGCCCGGACTGCACGGTGTTGAAGGCGAACAGCAGATGCATGCCCACGAACCAGCCGCAGAAGCCGACGAACATGAACAGACCGATCTTCACTTTGGTCACCGGGATACCGATGGCGCGAGCACTTTCCGCGTCACCGCCGACGGCGAAGATCCAGTTGCCGATCTTGGTCTTGAACAGCACCCAGGTGGCGATGACGGTGAACACCAGCCACCACAGCACCGTCACCCGGATACCGACCCCGAAGATGGTGAACGTCGAGGAGAACACCTTCTGCGCGGAGTCCCAGCCGGACATGTCGCTGACACTCTGGGTGGCCACCTGACCCGCGACCAGTTTCGTGACCGCGAGGTTGATGCCGGCGAGCATGAAGAACGTCGACAACGTGATGAGGAAGCTGGGGATCTTGGTCTTCATCACGAGGAACCCGTTGAAGAACCCGACGGCCAGAGCCAATACCAGTGCCAGTGCCGCGCCCACCCAGAGATTGAGGTGCAGGTTGTAGGCGAGCATGGATGCCGCCAGCGAGCTGAACGTCACCGCGACACCGGCGGACAGGTCGAACTCACCGCCGATCATCAGCAATGCGACACCGCAGGCCATGATGCCGATGGTGCTGCTGGCATACAGCACAGTCGCCAGCGACGATGCCTCGCGGAACGGCGGCGCCACGATGAAGAAGGCGATGAAGATGCCGATCGCACCGATGCCCGCACCGATCTCGGGACGGATCAGCATGCGCTGCAGCCGGTTCCGTTCCTTCACACGTTCGTCGCGAACCACCTTGTGTTCGGCGACATCAAGGTCTGCTTGGGTAACCATTTGCGTACTCTTCCTGGCTCTTTCCAGTTCCGCTAGCGAGTTCCGCCCTTGGCCAGTTCGGCCACGGCGTCGATGTTGGACTTGTCGATGAACGACGGGCCGGTCAGGGTCGCCTGACCGCCACCGATGAGGTTCTTGTTGGAGTTGTAGAGCCACAGTCCGTCGATCGCCAGGTAACCCTGCAGGTAGGGCTGCTGGTCGACGGCCCACATGACCTTGTCGGTCTGGATGGCGTCCACGAGTGCGGCGTTGGTGTCGAAGGTGCCCACCTTGGCGCTGCTGCCGGCGTTGGCCACCGACTGCACCGCGGTCAGGGCGAACGGTGCACCGAGCGCCACCACCATGTCCACGGCCGGATCCTGCTGCAGCTTCGCGGTGATGGTCGACTCGACCGACGGCATGTCCTTGCCGTTGACGTTGAGGGTCTCGGTGGCCGGGAAGGTGTCCTTGACTCCGGCGCAACGGGATTCGAGTCCGACGTGACCCTGTTCCTGGATGACGCAGACCACCTTGGTGGCGCCATCGGCCTTCAGGCGCTCGCCGACGGCCTGGCCGGCGATGAACTCGTCCTGCCCGAAGTATTCCTTGACACCCATGGCCTGCCAGTCCTGCAGGCCGGAGTTGAAGGCGACCACCGGGATGCCCTTGGCCTCGGCAGCCCGCACCGCGGCGGCCATCGCCTCCGGCTTGGCCAGCGTGACCGCGATACCGTCCACGCCACTGTCGATCGCGGCCTGCACCAGGTTCGCCTGGTTGGGCGCCTCAGGATCGTTGGAGTAACGCAGCTCGACATTGTCCTTCTTGGCCGCCGCCTCGGCGCCCTTGCGGATCAGGTCCCAGAAGGAGTCGCCGGGCACTTCGTGGGTGATCATCGCGATCGTCATCCGCGGCGTATCAACGGTGCCGCCGCCCGAACCACCGTCGCCCGAGCCCTCGGGCGCGCCACCCGTGGACGAACACGCCGCCATGCTCAATGCCACAACGCCCGCTCCGGTAAAGGCTGCGAGCCGTTTGAACGACTGGGTTACTCGGCTCTTCGCGCGAGCGCTCATCGCTGTCTCTCCTCTTTGTCATTTCGCCGCAGCGACAGCACCGGCCAACGAGCCGAGTGCCGGACGCGACGCCTGCGGTATTGATGTAATACGGCTCACACCGGAAAGTCAATAGTTTGTCCTGACATTAGGACTGCACGTCATTTGCCAGGGCCGATCGGGCCAGGTCGCGAGACGCCGGGGCGGCAACGGAGCCGCGCACCACCAGCGTCGGCTCGCAGACCACGTCGACGATGTCGGACGTCGCGTCATCTCCGTCGAGTCGCTCGACCAGGCGGGCAACCGCCGCTTCGGCCAGTCCGGCGGCGTCCTGGCGCACGGTGGTCAGGTCGACGTGAGCCAGTCCCGCCAGCGGACTGTCGTCGAATCCCATGACCGATATCTGTTGGGGCACCGACACTCCCGCACGTATCAGGACGTCCATGACGCCGAGTGCGCAGCGATCGTTGAAGGCGAAGACGGCGGTGGGCAAGTGCGGTTCGGCGAGCAGCCGGGTGGCAGCGGCTGCCCCGTCACGCTCGGTCAGACCGCCGGGCAGCAGCCGTTCGACCAGCCCCGCCCGCCGCACAGAACGGCGGTAGCCGCGTAACCGCTCGGCCGCGCCGGGCGCCCGCCCACCGTCGAGGTAGGCGATCTCGCGATGCCCGAGGTCGATGAGATGATCGGCCCCCAACACGGCGCCGGCGACATCGTCGCTGCGTACGGCGTCGACCCCGCGCACCCGCCGGGCCACCACGACCACGGGCACCCGGGTGGCAAGCTCTGCCAACCGTCGCGGCGCAGCGTCCGGACCGATCAGCACCAGCCCCTCGCAGCGATCGTCGAGCAGTGTCCGCAGCGCACGTGCCTCATCACGATGCGGTGTCACACCGCTGAGCACCACGTCGTATCCGACCCGTTCGGCGGCCAGGTAGACACCGTCCACCAGGTCGGCGTGAAACTCCTGCCCAGGCGTGAACGTCACCCCGAGCAGCCGGGTGCGGTGTTGGCGCAGCCGCCGGGCTCGCGGATCCGGCCGATAGCCGATCTCCTCGGCGGCCTGCCGCACCCGGTCACGCGTCTGATCACTGGCCCCCGGGACATCACGCATCACGATCGATACGAGCGCGGGCGAGACACCGGCCCGCGCGGCCACATCCGCCAGGGTCGGTCTGCGTTGCACGAACTCGATCCTAGATCGTTCTACTTTCGGCCGTTGACGGATTACGCCGGTCGGACCTACCGTCTACTAGAACGTTCTAGTCGATCGGAGCAACTCTCATGTCCCCCACTCTTTCTTTCGGCCTCATCGGTGCCGGCTGGATCGGCAGCTTCCACGCCGAAACGCTGTCGTCGCGACTGCCGAACACCCGGTTGGCCGCCGTCGCCGATCCAGTACCCGGTGCCGCCGAACGCTTCTCGGGTGCGCGCGCCTACCAGGATCCGCTCGAACTGATCGCCGACCCCGGTGTGGCGGCGGTGGCGATCTGCTCGCCGGCCGCCAGCCATGCCGACCTCGTGGTGGCCGCGGCCCAGGCCGGCAAGCATGTCTTCTGTGAGAAGCCGATGGCGCTCACCCTGGCCGATGCCGACCGTGCGATCGAGGCGGCGCGCACCGCGGGCGTGGCGCTGCAGGTCGGCTTCAACCGGCGATTCGCGACGGACTTCGCCACCATGCGCGCCGGCATCGACGCGGGCGAGGTCGGCACTCCACAGCTGCTGCGATCGCTGACCCGAGATCCCGGTATCGCCGCCGAGGTCGCGGCCCGGGTCAAGCCCTGGACGATCTTCAACGAGACGTTGATCCATGATTTCGACACGCTGTGCTGGCTGAACCCGGGCGCCCGGGTCACCGAGGTCTACGCCCAGGCCGACGCCCTGGTGCATCCGCAGTTCGCCGAACAGGGTTTCCTGGATACCTCGGTGGTCCAGCTGCGGTTCGACAACGGCGCATTCGGAGTCGCCGAGGCCAGCTTCCAGGCCGTCTACGGTTACGACATCCGCGGCGAGGTGTTCGGTTCGGAAGGTGTCCTGCTGGCCGGCCGGTCACCGGAGAACGCGGGCAAGCTGAACACCGAGCTGTTCGCCGACGCGTATTCCGCGCAGTTCGCCCACTTCGCCGAGAACGTGCTGGCCGGTACCGAGCCGTCGGTCACCGGTGCCGACGCCCGCGTCGCGCTGGAGATCGCGCTCGCCGCACGGGAATCCATCGAGACGAAGGCACCCGTCGTCCTGAGCGGAGTCCCGGCATGAGGCTCGCGGCGTGTTCGGAGATGGTCTTCACCGACCTGCCGCTGCTGGACCGCGTCAAGCGGATCGACGAGCTCGGTTTCGATGTCGAGATCTGGAGCTGGCATGACAAGGATCTGGACGCGCTGGCCGCGACCGGTGCACGCTTCTCGTCGATGACCGGCTACCTCCACGGCGATCTCATCGATCCGGCCACCGCCGACGAGGTGGTGCGTACCGCCGAGCTCAGCATCAAGGCTGCCGAGACGCTGGGGGTGCCGCGGCTGAACCTGCACACTGCCGAACTGGTCGACGGTCAGGCGGCCCGGCCCCGGCAGCGCACCACCGGCGCGATGTGGCTGACGGCGTTGCGCGCGTTGGAGCGTATCGGCGAGCTGGGCGCGGCGGCCGGCGTGACGTTCTGTGTGGAGAACCTCAACACGATCGTCGACCACCCCGGTGTGCCGCTGGCCCGCGCCAAGGACACCCTCGCGCTGATCGAGGGTGTCGGGCACCCGAACGTCAAGATGATGCTGGACTTGTACCACGCGCAGATCGGTGAGGGGAACCTCGTCGAACTCGTCCGCCGCTGCGGTGACGCCATCGGGGAGATCCAGGTCGCCGACGTTCCGGGACGGTGCGAGCCGGGTTCCGGCGAGATCCATTACCCCGCGGTGGCCCGGGCCTTGCGCGACATCGGCTACACCGGGACCGTCGGCCTGGAGGCCTATGCCTCCGGCGACAGCGAGGCGGCCCTGGAGGCGTTCCGCGCCGCGTTCTCCTGAGCTTTCGGTGCGTTTGCGCTCGTGTGGCGAGCGCAAACGCACCGATCTCAGCGGTCGACCAGCGTGGTCTCGAAGTAGTAGCGCGACGCGCGGTAGCAGTGTGTTCCGAATTCCACCGCGCGGCCCGAATCGTCGAACGCGGTGCGGCTCATGGTCAGCAACGGTGATCCGGCTTTCTCGTCCAGCAGCCGAGCCTCATTGCGGGTCGCCGGCTTCGCACCGATCCGCTGGCGGGCCAGTCGGATGTGCACGCCGCGCCCCCGTAGCGCCTGATAGAGGCCGCTGGCTTCGAGCTCGTCGGCATCCGGGGCGATCTCGACCGGCATGTAGTTGGTCATTACGGCCAGCGGTTCACCGTTGGCGCAGCGCAGCCGCTGGATGGTGACGATCTCGTGGCTCTTGCCCAGGTTGAGCTCGGCCGCGATCTCGTCGTCGGCCAGGCCGATGTGGTACTCCAGCAGCTGGGTCGTGGGCTCCTGGCCGGACTTCGCCAGATCGTCGAACAGACTGGTCAGCTCGACACGTCGATGCACGGGGTTCTGCACCACCTGGGTGCCCACGCCACGCTTGCGGACCAGCAGGCCCTTGTCGACGAGCTCCTGGATGGCCCGCCGCGTCGTCGGGCGGGACAACGCCAGCCGGCTGGCCAGCGCGAGTTCGTTCTCGAAACGGTCACCAGGCGCGAGATCACCGTTGCGGATCGCCGTTTCGATTGCTTGCGCGAGCTGGTAGTAGAGAGGCACAGGGCTGGACCTGTCGAGCTCAACAGCTAGAGGCACATCCACTCCGATCTCGGGCCGGTGATCAGAAAGAGTAGCTGAAGATTACACCCTCATGATCGAAAGTTAGAATGTCAGGACAAACTATTGACATCTATGAGTGATGCAAGGCACAGTCATAGTCGAGCCCAGCCAATCGAAGTTTCGGGAGCCACAGTGTCTGTTGACAGACAATCCAGCACGGAGCCGTTCGACGTCATCGCCATCGGGCGCAGCGGTGTTGACGTCTATCCGCTGCAGACCGGTATCGGACTCGAAGATGTTGAGTCCTTTGGGAAATTCCTCGGCGGCAGCGCGGCCAACGTCGCCGTCGCGGCCGCCCGGCTCGGCAACAAGGCCGCGCTCATCACCGGTGTCGGCGCCGACCCGTTCGGACGTTACGTGCGCGGTGAACTGGCCCGCCTCGGAGTCGACGACCGATTCGTGGCGACGCATGACGAGTACCCCACCCCGGTCACGTTCTGCGAGATCTTCCCGCCCGACCACTTCCCGCTGTACTTCTACCGCAAGCCGTCGGCTCCCGATCTGCAGATCCAGAGCGACGAGTTGGACCTCGACGCCATCCGGTCCGCCCGGCTGTACTGGTCGACGGTCACCGGTCTGTCCGAGGAGCCCAGCCGCAGCGCGCATTTCGCCGCCTGGGCGGCACGTTCGCGCGCACCGCTGACCGTCCTGGACCTCGACTACCGGCCGATGTTCTGGGCCACCCCGGCCGCCGCCAGCGAACAGGTTCAAAAGGCGCTGCAGTATGTCACCGTCGCCGTGGGCAACCGTGAGGAATGCGAGATCGCCGTCGGCGAGACCAACCCGCACAAGGCCGCCGACGCCCTGCTGGATCTGGGTGTCGAACTGGCCATCGTCAAGCAGGGACCGCGTGGCGTGCTCGGCAAGACCAAGCACGCCTCGGTGACGGTTCCGCCCAACGAGGTCGACGTCATCAACGGACTCGGCGCCGGAGATGCCTTCGGCGGCAGCCTCATCCACGGCCTGCTGCACGGCTGGTCGATGGAGAAGACGCTGCGCTACGCCAACGCCGCCGGCGCCATCGTGGCATCACGACTGGAGTGCTCGACCGCAATGCCCACCGCCGCCGAGGTCGCCGACCTGGCCGAGCAGACCGCCGTGGAGGCCGTCAATGTTTGATCAAAACGCAGCGGCGAGTCCGAACGTATCCCCCGTCGCTTCGCTCGCCGCGGCGCAGACGTACGCGGATGTCACCGGGATCCGCACCGCCGACCCGGGCGCGGTCGCCAAGGCCTGGCAGGCCCGCACCACCCGCCCGACGGTGCGCGGCAACGGCCGGCTGATGATCGTCGCCGCCGACCACCCCGCACGTGGGGCACTGGCCGTCGGCGACCGACCGACCGCGATGAACAGCCGCTCCGACCTGCTGGACCGGCTGCGCGCCGCGCTGGCCGATCCCGGTGTCGACGGCGTGCTGGCCACCGCCGACATCCTCGACGACCTGGTGTTGCTCGGGGCGCTGGAGGACAAGGTGGTGTTCTCGTCGTTCAATCGCGGCGGGCTGGCCGGTGCCGGTTTCGAGTTCGACGACCGAATGACCGGCGCCACCGCGGCATCGACGGCGGCCGCACGGATGAACGGCGGAAAGATGCTGTGCCGCATCGCCCTCGACGACCCGGGCACGGTGGCCACCATGGCCGCCTGCGCGCAGGCGGTCGACGAGTTGGCCGCCCACGGCCTGATCGCCATGCTCGAGCCCTTCATGTCGGCACGGGTCAACGGCAAGGTGCGCAATGATCTGACCCCCGATGCCGTCATCAAGTCGATCCACATCAGCCAGGGCCTGGGATCCACGTCCGCCTACACCTGGATGAAGCTTCCGGTCGTCGACGAGATGGACCGCGTGATGGAAGCCACCACCATGCCGACGCTGCTGCTCGGCGGCGATCCGACCGATCCCGACGAGGCGTTCGCCAGCTGGGAGAAGGCGCTGGCGCTGCCCGCGGTCAAGGGCCTGATCGTCGGCCGCACCCTGCTGTACCCGCCCGACGACGATGTCGCCGGTGCGGTGGCCACCGCCGTCGCGATGGTGCGGTGACACGATGAACTCCAAGTGGTACATCCCCGCCCGCACCGCACCGGCACCCTTCACCGTCGATGTGACGCCGGAATCGGCCGGCTGGAGCGAGTCCTCGCTGCAGGTCCTCGAATTGGCCGGTTCGCAGAGCTTGCAGACCGGTGCCACCGAGGTGATGATCCTGCCGCTGGCCGGCGGCGGGACGGTGGAATGTGATGGCGAGACCTTCGAACTCAGCCCGCGGGCATCGGTTTTCGACGGTCCCGCGGACATGGTCTACCTGGGGATCAACCAGTCGTACGTGCTGTCCGGCGAGGGCCGATTCGCCGTCTGTGGCGCACGTGCGTCGCGCTCGTTCCCGAATCGCCGGGTGGCTGCCGCCGATGTGCCGGTGGAATTGCGCGGCGCGGGCAACTGCAGCCGCCAGGTGCACAACTTCGGCACCGCGACGACCTTCGAGGCGGACTCCCTGATCGCATGCGAGGTCATCACGCCGGGCGGTAACTGGTCGAGCTACCCCGCACACAAGCATGACGAGAACAGCGACGTCGAATCCGAGCTGGAGGAGATCTACTACTTCGAGATCGACGACAGCCCGGCCGGTACACCGGGATTCGGGTACCACCGGGTGTTCGGCACTCCGCAACGTCCGATCGAGGTTCTCGAAGAGGTCCGGTCCGGTGACGTCGTGCTGGTACCGCACGGCTATCACGGACCGTCCATCGCCGCACCCGGCCACCATATGTACTACCTCAACGTGATGGCCGGCCCGGGACCCGAACGCGCCTGGCTGATCTGCGACAACCCCGATCACACCTGGCTGCGTGGCAGCTGGGAACACCAGGAAATCGATCCGCGCCTGCCGCTGCGCAAGACCCAAGGAGCCTGAACCGTGGTTTCCACCGCGCCCAAGTCGACCGAGAAGCTGGCCGACACCGAGTCGACCGTGCGACTCACCGTGGCCCAGGCCACCATTCGATTCCTGGCCAACCAGTACATCGAGCACGACGGTGAACGCACCAAGTTCTTCGCGGGCTGCTTCGGTATCTTCGGCCACGGCAACGTGGCCGGACTCGGTCAGGCCCTGCTGCAGGACGAGGTCGAATCGTTGGAAGCGGGCCGCGAGCCCGGCCTGAAGTACGTGCTGGGCCGCAACGAACAGGCCATGGTGCACAGCGCCGTTGCCTACGCCCGACAGAAGGACCGGCTGCAGGCATGGGCCGTCACCGCCAGCGTCGGCCCCGGCTCGACCAACATGCTGACCGGCGCCGCATTGGCCACCATCAACCGGCTGCCGGTGCTGCTGTTGCCCGCCGACACCTTCGCAACCCGGGTCAGCTCACCCGTGCTGCAGGAGCTCGAGCTGCCGTCGTCCGGAGATGTCACGGTGAACGATGCGTTCAAACCGCTGTCGCGGTACTTCGACCGGGTGTGGCGTCCCGAGCAGCTTCCCGCGGCCCTGCTGGGTGCGATGCGTGTGCTCACCGACCCGGTCGAGACCGGGGCGGCAACCGTCTCCATTCCGCAGGATGTCCAGGCCGAGGCGCATGACTGGCCGGAATCGCTGTTCACCGAGCGCACCTGGCACATCGCCCGGCCGCTCCCCGAGCGTTCGGTGACCGCGCGCGCCGCCGAGGTCATCGCGTCGGCGACCAAACCGCTCATCGTGGCCGGCGGCGGTCTGCACTACTCATTCGCCGAAGGGGCGCTTGCCGCGCTGTGCGAACAGACCGGCATCCCCGTCGCGGAGAGCCAGGCCGGCAAGGGGTCATTGCCGTACGACCACCCGCAGAGCGTCGGCGCCATCGGGTCCACCGGTACCACCGCCGCCAACGCGCTGGCCGCCGAGGCCGATGTGATCATCGGCATCGGCACCCGATACAGCGATTTCACCTCCGCGTCGCGCACCGCGTTCAACAACCCGGACGTCCGGTTCGTCAACATCAACGTCGCCTCGCTGGACTCGGTCAAGCAGGGCGGTATCAGCGTCGTCGCCGATGCCCGCGAGACGCTCGAGGCATTGGCGCCGGCCCTGTCCGGGTACACCGTGAGCGACGAATACCGCGCCCGCGTCACCGAACTCGCCACCGAGTGGGAGGACACCGTTTCCGGTGTCTACGCCACCCAGGACGGGGTTCAGCTCAACCAGAACCAGG
Organism: Mycobacterium sp. C31M; assembly: GCF_053345865.1. Classification (NCBI taxonomy): domain Bacteria; kingdom Bacillati; phylum Actinomycetota; class Actinomycetes; order Mycobacteriales; family Mycobacteriaceae; genus Mycobacterium; species Mycobacterium sp. C31M. Next base: position 275,627 of record NZ_JBKFAX010000007.1, read on the forward strand.
TCATCGGTCTGGTGAACACGCTGTCCGACCCGCGCGATGTGGTGGTGTGCGCGGCCGGATCGATGCCGGGTGACCTGCACAAGCTGTGGCGGACCCGCGACCGTAAGGGTTACCACGTCGAATACGGCTTCTCCTGCATGGGTTACGAGGTCGCCGGCGGTATCGGCGTGCGGATGGCGGCACCGGATCGTGATGTGTTCATCATGGTCGGCGACGGCTCGTACCTGATGATGGCCACCGAGATCACCACCGCAGTACAGGAAGGTGTCAAGGTCATCCCGGTGCTGGTGCAGAACCACGGATTCGCCTCCATCGGTGGGCTTTCCGAGTCGCTCGGTTCACAACGGTTCGGCACCGACTACCGCTACCGGGGCAGCGAGGGACGCCTGGACGGTGACATACTTCCGGTCGATCTGGCTGCCAATGCCGCAAGCTTGGGCGCCGACGTCATCAAGGTCGCCACCGCCGCCGAGTTCGCGGATGCCGTCAAGGTGGCCAAGGCCGCCGACCGCGTCACCGTCATCTACGTCGAGACCGACCCGCGGATCTACGCCCCGGACAGCTTCTCCTGGTGGGACGTCCCCGTCAGCGAGACCTCCACCCTGGAGTCCACGCAGACCGCCTACCAACGCTATTCGGGCTGGAAAAAGGTCCAACGCCCGCATCTCCGCCCCTCCTAGTCAACTCCTAGTCAACGAGGACACCAAAGCCATGGCAAGCATTCTCGTAGGATCCGCACCCGACTCCTGGGGTGTCTGGTTCCCGGATGACCCGCAGCAGACCCCGTACACCCGGTTCCTCGACGAGGTCGCCGAATCCGGTTACGAGTGGATCGAACTGGGTCCGTACGGCTACCTGCCCGCCGACCCGCAGCAACTGCTCGACGAGCTCGGGTCCCGGGGACTGAAGCTGTCGGCCGGCACTGTGTTCGAGCACCTCCACCAGTCCGAGACCCGCGGCGACGACGCGTGGAACTCGGTATGGAGCCAGATCGAAGATGTCGCGAAGCTGACCGCCGCCGCCGGCGGCAAGCATGTCGTCGTCATCCCGGAGATGTGGCGCGACCCGGCCACCGGTGCGGTGCTGGAGGATCGTAACCTCACCCCCGCGCAGTGGCGCCAGAAGACCCAGGGCATGAACGAACTGGGCAAGGCGATGTTCGAGAAGTACGGTGTCCGTGCGCAATACCACCCGCACGCCGACAGCCATGTCGACACCGAGGAGAACGTCTACCGCTTCCTCGACGGCACCGATGGCGAGTTCGTGAACCTGTGCCTGGACACCGGCCACATCTCCTACTGCGGCGGGGACAACATCGCCATCATCCGGCGCGCCCCCGAGCGCATCGGTTACCTTCACCTCAAGCAGGTCGATCCGGAGGTCCGGGCCAAGGTGGAGGCCGAGGACCTGCCGTTCGGCGAGGCCGTCAAGCTCGGCGCGATGACCGAACCGCCGCTGGGCATTCCGGAGATGCCGCCATTGCTCGCCGAGATCGAGAAGCTGCGCATCGACGTGTTCGCCATCGTCGAGCAGGACATGTACCCCTGCGAGGTCGACGCTCCGCTGCCCATCGCCAAACGCACCCAGAAATACCTGGGTTCCTGTGGCGTCCCGTCTGTTCGCTTCAACTAAGAGGGCCAAACACAATGTCCGATCTGAAGATTGCAGTCCTGGGTGTCGGGATGATGGGCGCCGACCATGTCGCCCGCATCACCGCCCGCATCTCCGGCGCGCGCGTCGTCGTGGTGAACGACTACCTCATCGACAAGGCCGAGGCGATCGCCACGGGGATCCCCGGCTGCCGGGCCATCGTCGATCCGCTCGATGCCATCGCCGATCCCGAGGTGGACGCGGTGGTGTTGGCCACCCCGGGCCCGACGCATGAGAAGCAGCTGTTGGCGTGCCTGGAGCACGGCAAGCCGGTGCTCTGCGAGAAGCCGCTGACCACCGATGTCGAAAGCTCCCTGGCCGTCGTCAAGGCCGAGGCCGCGCTCGGCAAGCGGCTGATCCAGGTCGGTTTCATGCGGCGCTTCGACCACGAGTACGTGCAGCTGAAGTCGCTGCTGGATGCCGGCGAGTTCGGAACCCCGCTGGTGCTGCACTGTGCGCACCGCAACCCGACCGTGCCGCCGAACTTCAACAGCGACATGATCGTTCGTGACTCGCTGGTGCACGAGGTGGATGTCACGCGCTTCCTGTTCGACGAGGAGATCGTCTCGGTCCAGATCATCCGGCCGGGCGCCAACCCGGGAGCACCCGAGGGCCTGCAGGATCCGCAGATCGCGATCTTCAAGACCGCCTCGGGCAAACATGTCGATGTCGAGGTGTTCGTCACCACCGGGGTCGCCTACGAGGTGCGCACCGAGCTGGTCGGCGAAAAGGGGAGCGCCACCATCGGACTCGATGTCGGGCTGATCCGCAAGAATGCGCCGGGCAACTGGGGTGGCCAGATCACCCCGTCGTTCAAGGAACGTTTCGGCCAGGCGTATGACACCGAGTTTCAGCGGTGGGTCGATGCGGTCAAGGCCGGCGTCTATGTCGATGGCCCGAGCGCGTGGGACGGTTACGCCGCCGCCGCGGTGTGCGAGGCCGGTGTCGAGTCGCTGCACAGCGGGTTGCCTGTCGAGGTCAAGCTGGTCGACCGCGCGTCCATCGCGGGGGCATGACATGAAGATTGCACTCGATCCCACCCCGTTCCACCACGACTACGCGCTGCTGGACTTCCCGAAGCTGGTGGCGGAGTTGGGGTATGAATACCTGCAGCTGACACCGCACCGGGATTTCATCCCGTTCTTCAACCACCCGCGTGCCGATGACGATCTGGTGGCGAAGTTCCGCAAGGCCTGTGCCGATGCCGGTGTCGGGATCGCCTCGGTGCTGCCCGTGCTGCGCTGGGCCAGCCCGGACCCCGATGCCCGCGAGGCCGCGGTGCGCAACTGGAAGCGCGTCATCCAGATCACCGTCGATCTCGGCGTCAACGTCATCAACACCGAGTTCTCCGGCCGGCCCGAGAAGGCCGAGGAGTCCGAGCGAGCTTTCTTCCGATCGATGGAGGAACTGTTGCCCGTCATCGAACGCGAGGGCATCGATGTCCGGATCGACCCGCACCCGGACGATTTCGTCGAGGACGGCCTGGAGGCGGTGCGCATCATCCGCGGGGTGAACTCGCCGAACATCGGCATGGTGTACGTGGCCTGCCATAGCTACCACATGGGCGGCAACATGACCGAGATCATGCGGGCCGCGGGTGACAAGCTGCGCCTGGTGCACGTCGCCGACACCATGGATCATCACCGCAGCCACGGCCTGCGCTACATCACCAACCCGCCGGGCAACCCGGTCCGGGTGCACCAGCACCTCAAGATCGGCGACGGCGATATCAACTGGGACGAATTCTTCTCCCGCTTGGCCGAACTCGGCTTCTACGACCGCGATGACACCGTCATGGTGTCCTCGGTCTTCGCCGAGGACGAGACCGCCCACGAGGTGTCCCGCTACCAGCTCAAGACCATGACCGAATACGTCGCGAAGTACGGAAAGTAGACGACACCATGAGCAAGACCATCTCCCACTGGGTGGACAACAAGATCTTCGAGGGTTCGTCTGGTTCGACGGCGCCGGTGACCAACCCGGCCTCCGGGCAGGTGACCGGTCAGGTCGCCCTGGCCTCGATCGACGATGCCCAAG